>NZ_JBRBCB010000003.1:0-239137 GCF_053479455.1 Corynebacterium sp. 20-84 | reverse complement strand
GCGACATACATCGAGTTCTATAACAATCACCGAATCAAGATCAGCCTCGATGGCTTGAGCATTGCCGAATATCGAAAAGTCAATGTAGCGTGAGATCGAAACTGTCTAACAAAACGTCCGCACCCCGTCTCCTTGGTCTCCTCCGGAACCTCCACCGGGTCCGCGGCCACCTGCGCGACCTTGTAGGCGAGGTGTTCCTCGTACGGGAACTCCTCCGCCGACCTGCGCGTGCGCACCTCGTGCTCGATCATGGACAGCAAACCTCCTGGGAATATCGCCGCGGGCAATTCATGTCACTGCGGGATACTTTTGTGTCCCGCGCCACTAATTAGTATGCCGAAACAATGTGGGGCGCGGGCCATCTTTCCCCACTTTCTGCATCGCACACCTTCCCAGCGAACCCTCGCCCCGCCCGGGACGGCTTGGCTTTGCCTTAGTCCCAGCCGCTGTCGCGGGGACCGCGGTTCAGCAGGTGGTGCCCCATGTGCGGGATCGTGAAATTCAGGTAGCCGTGTTTCGGGCTGTAGACCAGCTCCCGCTTGAGCAACGCTTGCCGAGCCATGGTGAGCGACTGCGGGGTGGCGCCGAGCACGCGCGCAATCTCCGCCGTCGGCACCGCGGCCAATTCTTGCTGGGCTTGCGCCATTGCCACGAGAAATTCCTCCTGCTTTGGCGGAACCGTGCTCAGCGCCGGCGCGTGCACCAGCTGGCCGAGAGTATCCAGCACATCCTCGCGCACTGCGTCCACACCACCGGCCGTGATCCTTCCGCCCCGGCCAGCCCGCTCAAAGAGGTGGAATCCGATGAGCTGGATCAAAAACGGGTAGCCGCGGCTCATCGCCACCGACGCACGCAAGGCCGCTTGATCGAACTCCGCCCCACCTGCTTCTGCGGTTTGGGCGAGCACCTCTGCCGTCTGCTCCGGCGACATCGGCCCCAGATTGGAGTGCTGAGCCCGGCGCAAGAACGTCGTGCCCGGGTGCTGCAACAGCGATGCGATGCCCTCGGGAAGCCCCGCGGCAGCGAAGGCGATATTGCGGTTATCCCGCATCAGGTCCTGCACCGCGGCGGTGAGCTCCCACATCTGATTCGACGGCGCGCTTTGGACCTCATCGACGGTAATGAGGATGCCGGAGTCGGGGCCGGCTTCGTCGGCAAGCGAATTCAAGCCCGTGATCAGCGAGGGCGCAGGGCTGTACCCGTCGTCGATCTCGCTGCGCACTCCCCCAAGCCCCGCAATATTGACGCCCGTGATGCGGCGCCGCCCCTCGGGGCGCTGGCTCAAGATCGACAGCGCGTGCGGAATCGCGGTATCCACCAGCGGCTGGACCAGGTCGTGCGGCTGCGCGCGGAGCACCACCCAGCCACGGCGCTTCGCTTCGTCTTCCAACTCATTCAGCGTGACGGTCTTGCCGATGCCGCGCGGACCCGACAGCAACAGGGCGCGCCGCGGGTCGCCGACGCCGCCGGACAGCCCGCGGCCGAACGCTTCCACGACCGCGTTGCGGCCAGCGAACACGCTCGGCGAGACGCCGAATGTGGGAATGAACGGGTTGCGCGATAAATTGCCCACGGCGATCCTCCTGCCCGGGTCTCGGCTTTTAGCTTTTATATAGCTTATATTCTCTATATTTTCCCGATCGGCCGCCGCAGTCTTATATAACTTATATTTCGCCCTGAACTGGCACTTTAAGCTCTTAGTTCAGGTCCGTCTTGTGCACGAGACGGCGTGCGGCCTCGGTAATGGAACCCGACAGGGACGGGTAGACCGCCATGGAATTGGCCAGCTGCTCGACCGTGAGGTGGTTGGTCACAGCGATCGTGAGAGACAGGATCAGCTCGGACGCGGTCGGCGCGACGATGACACCGCCGAGCACCTGGCCGGACCCCTTGCGGGCGAAGATCTTCACAAAACCGGTCTTCAACGAACGCATCTTCGCGCGCGGGTTGGTAGCCAGGTCCAGCTTGATGATGTCGGCGGAGTACTCGCCGTTGTGGATCTGCTGCTCCGTGATGCCGACGGCCGCGATCTCCGGACGCGTGAACACAGCATTGCCGACGGTGCGGATGCGCAGCGGTTCGACACCCTCACCGAGCGCGTGGTACATCGCGATGCGGCCCTGCATCGCGGCGACCGAGGCCAGTGGCATAAGGTCGGAGCAGTCGCCCGCGGCGTAGATGCCGGCGACATTGGTGCGGGAGACGCGGTCCACATGAATGTGGCCGGACGGAGTGACGTCCACGCCCTGGGATTCAAGCTGCAGATCCTTCGTGTTCGGGATCGAACCGATGGACATCAGGCAGTGGGAGCCGGTGATCTCGCGGCCGTCGCTCGTGCGCACGATCACGCCCTCGCCGGTGTTTTCCACGCTGTCCACGCGCGCGTCCTTGACCAGGGTCACGTCGCGGTTGGACAGGACCTGCTCCAGCACGTCGGCCGCATCCGCATCGTCGTGCGGGAGAATGCGGTCCGAGGAGCCCACCATGGTCACCTTCACGCCCAGCTCAGCGTAAGCGGAGACGAACTCCGCACCGGTCACGCCCGAGCCGACCACGACGAGGTGCTCCGGCATCTCGATCAGGTCGTACATCTGCTGCCAGTTCAAAATGCGGCGGCCGTCCGGCTTCGCCTTCGGCAGCACGCGCGGGGATGCGCCGGTGGAGATGAGCACCATGTCGCAGTCGATGGTCTCCACGGTGCCGTCTTTGAGTTCCACCTCGACGCGGTGGGTGGTGTGGCCCTCCTGCTTGGATGCGAAGCGGCCGCGGCCGTTGATCAGACGAACGCCGGCGCGCTCGACCTGGTTGCGGATATCGCGCGACTGCTCGGAGGCGAGAGCGACCACGCGGTTGTTCAGCGCCGGAACCGACAGGTTCACCTCGCTGAGGCCGTGTTTGAGACCCATGGCGTCGGCGCGGCGGAGGTCAGTCTTGATATTCGTGCCCGCGATGAAGCCCTTGGACGGGACGACATCGCGCAGAATGCCGGAACCACCGACACCGAGATCCTCGACCAACGTGATGTCCGCGCCGTAAGAACTGCCGACGAGTGCTGCCTCGTAGCCGCCCGGGCCGCCGCCGATGATCACGATCTTCTTGGACACGCATGTCTCCTTTGCGCTTCGCGTCTGCACAGTTTCCGGGAGTCCACTGTAGCCGTCAGCAGCACGTGTCGCCGACCGGGCTGCCGGTGAGCGCGAAGAGAAACGCTGAACTGGGCAGAACGCCTACAGTGCAGCTGGTTCGACGAGGCCACCTTCATAGCGTTCGACCATCGAGCCGAACAGGCGCACGCCGACGTCAATGCACCGTTCGTCGACGATGATGTCACCGCGGTGCAGATCGTATTTCGGGCCAGTCCCCTGCCAGCAACCCAAGCGTGCCATGGAGCCGGGCACGTGCTCGAGGTACCAGGAGAAATCTTCACCGCCGCTGGACTGCGGAGCCTGCACCACCGCGTGCGGGTCGACATTCTGTGCGGCCCCGGCAAGTGCTGCGGTGGCCACATCGTCGTTCATCACTGGCGGAACGCCCCGGGTATAGGACAATTCGTATTTGCAGCCGGTGGGGGCCACGACGGCGTCGATAAGCTCGCGCATGAGCGGTTCCAACGTTCGCCACGTCCCGATATCTTGGGTGCGGATCGTGCCGGACACGCGACCCGTTTTCGGCACGGCGTTCGCGGCGAAGCCCGCCTCGAGCTGGCCGAAGACCAGCACGGTGCCGGTGCGCGGATCCACCCGGCGCGACAACAAGCCCGGCAACTGCGTGACCAGGCTGCCGAGGGCGTAGACCACATCGGCCGTCAAATGGGGGCGGGAGGTGTGGCCTCCGGGACCGGTGACGTCGATACGCAAAACATCCGCGGCGGACGTGATCGCGCCCGTGCGCACACCGACCTGGCCGACACGCAATTTCGGCTCGACGTGCACGGCATAGATGCTGGACACGCCTTTCAAGCCACCCCACTCGATGACATCGCGCGCGCCGCCGTCCATCACTTCCTCCGCGGGCTGGAAGATGATGCGGATACCGAACGGCAGGTCGATCTCCGACAAGGCGCACGCCAATGCCAGGCAGATCGTGGTGTGGACATCGTGGCCGCAGGAATGTGACATTCCCGGGGTCAGCGACGCGAACGGCAGGCCCGAGACCTCCTCGACGCGCAGTGCGTCGATGTCCGCGCGGAAGCCGAGACGCTCGTCGCTCTCCGGCCCGATGTCGACGTACAGGCCCGTCTCCGGGAAGAGCTGCGGCTCAAGCCCGTGGTCTGCGAGCACGCTGGCGATGAACTGCGTCGTCTCGATCTCGGCGTGGGACAACTCTGGATGGGAATGCAGATGGCGACGCCACTCCACGACCTGGTCGCGGTGCTCCACCAGCCATGCGTCGATTTGGGCCGCTATTGACACGCTGCACACTCCCCTTCGCCTCAACGATGTCCGCGCGCTGTCCACGCTAGCGTCCGCGCGCATCTAGTTTCGCTCTGCGTGGAAGTGTACAACTAGACCAAGCTGTACAGATAGTTGGGGCAGAAAAATGGCCGAGATTTTTCTGACTCTGCCTAACCCAGCGACGCGAAAGGCTTCGTATCGTCGGGGCCAGCCGGCCAGGCGACGGTGGTACTCAATTGCCGCCAGTGAGCCCTTTTCTTCTGCTCGACTTCCTCGTCCTGCAGGTCCTTCGCCTTCTCCATCACCCGCTCGAGCGCTTCCCAGCACAGCTCGCCGACCTCTTCCCCTACGGCCGGCAGCAGCACCGCGGGCGGCACGCGCAGGGCGTACGCCAGGCGGTAGATAGTGCTCATCGTCGGATCCGACGACCGCGTCGCGCCGGAACTATTCCGCTCCAGATTCGACACCAAGCTGCGCGACAACCCCGCCATTTCAGCCAAACGCATCTGGCTGATCCCCCTCATATCCCGCAGCATTCGCAGACGCGCCGACAGGCTGTAACCGAAGCTCATCCAATTGCGCGTCGGTAAAACCTCATCCATCCCTAAGCCCCCCTTAGAATTTTTTAAGTTTTCGTTAAGGCGGAGACTAACTTAAATGCGTGAGGCGCGCCACACAAATATTTTAGAGGTGAATATTACGAGGTCCGTAGAGTCGATCGCCCGCATCGCCCAGGCCCGGCACGATGTAGGCATCCTCGTTCAACGCCGGGTCCACCGCCGCCGTGATCAAACGGAGCGGCACGTTCATCTCCGCGAGGCGGTCCACACCCGGCTGCGCGGACACGACGCAGATCACCGTGATGTCGTCCGCCCCGCGCGCGGTAAGCAGCTCGATCGCGTGGACGAGCGAACCGCCCGTGGCCAGCATCGGGTCCACCAGGTACACCGGCTGTCCCGACAGATCGTCCGGCAGCGCCTCCAGGTACGGCACCGGCTCATGCGTCTCCTCGTCGCGCGCCAGACCGATGAAGCCGACCTGCGCGTCCGAGATCATCGACAGCGCCGGGTCCACCAGCCCCAGGCCGGCACGGATCACCGGCACGATGATCGGCGGATTCTTCAGCCGCGAACCTTCCGCAGTCGCCACCGGGGTCGTGCACTCGTAGGTCTCCACCTCGAGGTCGCGCGAAGCTTCGTACACCAGCATCGCTCCCAGGTCCGACAGGGCGGTACGGAAACCGGAATTATTCGTGCGCTCGTCGCGCAGGCGGGTCAGACGTGCTTGGGCCAGCGGGTGGTCGATGATCGTAATCTCCATAGATACCCATGCTATCGCGGAACTTTTCACGCTGATGGAACCTTCGGGCGGTTCGGGCAGTCCAATAAGGCATGCACATTTTGAATTTGGATACCGCCGCCACTGAAACCGACCTCGCCTCTTTGCGCGAAGACGCTGACGCACTCGCGCCCACATCTTTGCCGCCGCTGCCTACCGCGGGCCCGCTCGCTGGCCTCGCTACCGCCATCACCAACGCCGTCGCCGCCGCAAACGATCAAGCTGCGCTGCTCACCGATGAAGCGCACCGCGTCGCCGACAACATGGCGGTATTCAGCAACAAGGCATCGCTTATCGACGGCGCATCTGCCCACTCCTTCGAGGCCATCCACCCATGACCGCGACTCTGACACCACCGCCGCTGTCTCAATCGGCGCTGCCCCAACCCGCACCTGCGCTCGACCCCATGTCGTCCGGCCTGGGGCTCATGCCTCTGGTGGCTGCCGCCGGTTTCACTCTCGTCGAGCCTGTGCTGTGCGCCATCCTGGAATCTGCGCCTGAGCCCCTGCCAGAGATCACCATCGGCACCACGCCCGAGTTCGCTTCCGCTAATGCGCTCGCCGACCTAGTCGGCGCGGATCCCAGCCGCCTGCTCGGTGCGGTAGCCAACCTCGCGGCCGACCGCGATGAGATTGAGGCCGCTATAGGCGACGCCGCCCCCCATATCGAAAGCGCGGCCGCCGACATCGTCGAGACCGGCAAGCAGTTCCTCATTGACGCTGCACCGCTCCTCCCCGGCCTGCTTTCTGGCCCGGCCGGATTCGGTGCTGTCCTTGAACTCACGGTCTTGGCGGGAGGGGCGCTGGCGGACGTCGATAAGCGGCTCGACGTGTTGAAAGACGACCTGGACCCGCTCATCACACGCCTGGACAACCTGGTTGCTGATGCGCTATCCCGCGACCCGCTCGTCCCGTCCGCCACGGCGCAGGCCGCCGAAGCAGAACTCCGTGGCAGCTCGACGCAGCCTACCGCACTGGAGACACCCGCTCCCGCCAACGTCCCTGATAGTCCCGTCCCCGCCGGGGACAGTGAAGCTGGCCGCGCCGCCGTTGCCGCCGCGAAATCCATGCTGGGCACCCCGTACGTGTGGGGTGGCAACGCGCCCGGCGGCTTCGACTGCTCCGGGCTGACTTCCTGGGCTTACCGCCAAGCCGGCGTCGAAATCCCGCGCACCGCCGAAAACCAGGCCATCGGGCAACAAGTCAGCCACGACGATCTGCAGCCCGGCGACCTCATCGTCTGGTCCGGCCACGTGGCCATGTACGCCGGCGACGGAATGATGGTCGAAGCCGGCGACCCGGTGCAGATGAACCCGGTGCGCACGACCAATATCCGCATGCCGTTCAAAGGGTTCTGGCGGCCGACGGCCTAGCTCGAATAATTGGACATGGGTTTAGTAATGTGAATGCCCATGAATACGCGCGCGATTCTCCCGGTGAAGATCTCGTTGACGGAGGGTGATTTCTACACGCTCTGGGCCCCCACGTGGCGCCAAGGCGGATCCGAATGGCAAGCCTTCCTCGGCGACGCCGACGATGTCCTCGTCTTCAACAGCCCCGAGGCACTCCTCGTCTACCTCGAGGACCACAACGACCACGACCTCGTCGACCACCCCAAGTGGTCCGCCTTCCAGGCCGGCGGCGACGACCGCGTCGTGCCCGGCGATAAAAACACCTACGACATCATCGGCCTGCCGTCCTACCTGGCCGGCCGCCCGAGCCACGAGAATGTCTCCGCTGTCTCCCGCATTTTCCAGCTCTCCCGGTCGCTCGCCGAAGTGGCCAACGCGCAGGACGCTTCCATCTTCTTCGCGTCCCACTCCGTTTTGAACAATGTCCACCGCGGCCACGAGCACTACGCCGGCCCCACCGGCCTCGGTGAATGGTCCGGCGTCGGCCGCGCCGTCCTGACCAACTGGGAAAATGTCGTCTCCTCCCTTGATGACGCTGTCCGCGTCGTCGCCGATGATGAGCTCGATGCCACCCGCGTGTCCGACGCCGGCGAATCCATCGCCGCAGCCACCGCCGCCCGCGAAGAGCGGCGCGCCCAGGCCGAGAAGGACGCCGAGGAAGCCCGCGCCGCCGCCGACCCCTACGATTCATCCGCCTGGGCCGATGCTGGCATCGACCCCGTCAAGATGACTGTCCAGGGCAAGGGCGTGTACACCCTGCGCACCTACATCGGCGACTCCCCTGTCTTCCTGGGCAAATTCGGGGAAATCTTCACCTTCCCCACGACCAAGCACCTGCTGCGCTGGATCGTGGACAACGACGACCACGAGCTTGCCCGCGTGAGCACCTGGTCCGATCTCCAGTCCCTCGCCAACGCCGGCGAACTCGAGGTCACCGTCCACCCGGACAACTCCTACTCGCTGAACGGCATCGCCTCCGACATCGAGAAGGGCGTCGACGCAGTGGACACCCAGCAGATGTCCAAGGCCTACGAGCTCATGGCCGACGCAGCCGACTGGGCCGACGACGACTCGCTCAACTCTTACCTGCTCGCCAACCCCCGCATGCAGGACTACCTCGCCTACATGATGGGCTCCACCGAAGCCGCCGGCTACGTCCCCTCCGCCCCCTTCACCGACAAAGCCGAAGGCTGGCGCGAACTCGAAGACCTCCTAGTGAAGCGCTTCTCGAAGTTCTAGGGCCGCCGGGCCGCCGGTCCAAAACCTGCAGGGCCACCGGGCCAGAACCTAGATGTTAACCCCAAAACTTAGTTTCCCCAGGTCACTGAAACCGGGCCTCAAACGCCCACCTGGGATAACTAAGTTTTGGGGTTAACAACTAGAGCGGGGGTTAACAACTGGGGTTAACAACCAGCCACCACCCCCGGTCGACCCATACCACTGCGACCCCCGGAACTACCCGACCGCGGTGCCGAACAGCGAGCCGACGGCGAAGGTCGCAGCGAGCGCCAACCCGCCGCCGATGACCAGTCGGAAGACGGCTCGACCCGGCTTCGCGCCGCCGAGTTTGGCGGAGATCGCGCCGGTGACTGCCAGGGCGATCAGGGTGGCAACAACGCAGACGGCCACGCGGCTGGTGGCGCCGCCGCCGAGCATGATCGCACCGAGCGGCAGCAGCGCGCCGACGAAGAACGACAGGAACGAGGCGATCGCAGCGGACCACGGACTGACGAGGTCGTCCTGGTCGAGGCCATAGTGGACCTCCAAGTGGGCGGCGAGCGGATCGGATTCGGTGCGCTCACGGGCCACGGCAAGGGCGGTCTCCGGGGAGAGTCCGTCGTTCTTGTACGCCTGGACCAAATGGCGGAATTCTGCCTCAGGGTCTTCTGCCTGCAGCTTCTTCTCGGAGTCGACGGCGGCCTTCTCTGCGTCGCGTTGGGAGGAGACGGAGACATACTCACCTAGCGCCATGGAGATCGCACCACCGACGAGCGCTGCCAGACCGGCGGTGAAAATCTCGCGGGTGCTGTCCGTCGCACCGGCAACACCGACCACGACCGCGGCGGTGGACACGATGCCGTCGTTCGCACCCAGCACGGCGGCGCGGAGACGGTTCAGCTTCTCCCCCATGCCGTGGGTTTCCACCTCGACTTCGGGGAAATCCTCCTGCTCGAGGTAGCCAATATCAGTACCTGCAAGCAGCAGGGTATCGGCGGTCGCTGCGGCAGGAATGCTTTCCTTTTCACTCATATTCTTAGTTCTACGCGGACACTAACCAGCACCGCAAGCAAGTTAGCGCTAACTAACTGCAGGTGAGAGGGCATTTTTGAGGTGAGGCTACGCTTGCCCCGCGCGGAAACGGGCAGGAGAATTCAGCGGGTCATAAGTCCCCTACCCCGCACATGGTCCTAGACTTACCGCTCGATGAAGAAGAAGCTGTCTATCGCGTTAGCTGCAGCCATCGTCCCCGCCGCTATCGCACCGGTCGTCCCACTTATTGTGCCTGCTGCCGTGGCGCAGGAAGCAGAAACCAGCACCGCGGCACCCGAAGAGCCCGGAGCTGACACCCCGGCGGACCCTGAAAACGAGGCAGGGGCAGACGCCCAGGCCGAGGCCACGGATGAGGATGCGCCGCACTACCCGGATCCGCGCGAGAAAGCCCCGAACACGGACAATTGCCCGAACGCGACGCTGCCGCCGGAGCCGGTGAGCACGTCGGAACGCGTCGCGCCCGGTTCCCCCACCCCGACGCCGCTGCCGGTCGAGTACGACGGCCCGTGCGGTGTCATCGCGCCGGACGGTTTCAAGGTCAGCGAGAAGGTCTTGGCCACGTCGTGGCTGGTCGCAGACGCTGACACGGGCGATGTGATCGCGATGAAGGACCCGCACGGGCGCTACCGCCCGGCGTCGATCATCAAGGTGCTGCTCGCTCTCATCGCCATCGACGAACTTCCGTTGGACAAGGAGGTCACGGTCAGCGAGGAATCCGCCGGCCAGGAGGGTTCCGCGGTGGGGTTGGGCCCGAACGGCAAATATTCCATCGACGACCTCCTGCACGGCCTACTCATGGTCTCCGGCAATGATGCTGCGCACGCACTCGCACAGGAGCTGGGCGGCGACGAGGAGACGCTGCGCAAGGTCAATGAGAAGGCCGCCGAGCTGGGTATGAAGGACACCCGCGCAGCGAGCTATTCCGGACTCGATGGCCCCGGTATGTCCACCTCCGCGTGGGACATGGGCGTGGCGTACTCCGAGGCATACAAGAACCCGAAGTTCAGCGAGATCATCGCCACCGAGATGTACCCCTTCCCCGGTTACACCGCCGCGGACGGGGAGGAGCTGCCGGGCTTCGATGTCTACAACGACAACCAGCTCTACCTCAACGATCCCGACGGAATCGGCGGCAAGACGGGCTACACGGACGACGCGAAGCACACCTTCGTCGGCGCGCTCGACCGCGACGGCCGGCGGCTCATGGCGATCGTGCTGGACACCACCATCGACAAGGGGCGCGCGTGGGAGCAGACGCAAGATCTCATTCACGAGGCGTACAAGTTCAGCTCCGACGACGCCGTCGCATCGCTTATCGACGACACCGCCAACCCCTCCAACACCGGCACCCCCATCTCCGACGCACCCGACTCGGACGAAAAATCCTCCGAAAACGCCAAAAACGGCGACCCCGTCCCGTGGGAAGGAATCGCCGTCTTCAGTGGTGTGCTGGCCCTAGCCGGGCTAGCTACCTGGCTCAGTCTCGCGTCAGCAAAGAAACGGCGGCGACGCCGATAGCACCGATCGCAGCACCGATGCCGAGGTTGCGGCCAGTGTTGTCCTTCTCGTTGATCCCGGCGCGGATATTGATCACGGCCGGTTCCGGAATGACCGGTTCTTCCTGCGCGAGGGATTCCTTCGTGGTCGCCGTCCACGCGGAGACGTAGAGGACCACGCGCCACACCAGGTAAAGCACGACCATCAGGGAGATGATCGGGCCGAACAGCGCGCCTGCCGGGTTGTTCGTGGCAGAACCGATGATGACGGTGGAGAACTGCTTGATCAGCTCAAAGATCACTGCACCGATGAGCGCACCCTTGAAGCCGGACTTCAGCGGCACCTTGGTGCGCGGCATGAACACGACCATCCACCAGAAGACCAGGAAGTTGGCGAAGATACCTGCCACCAGGCCCGCCAGCCACACGACGAAGCGCGCACCCGGGAAATTGCCGATGCCGAAGTGCTCCATCGCCGTCGTAGTCAGACTCGACGAGCCGACAGCAGTCACGCCGAAGGCGAGAATCAGCAGCACCAGCAGGCCGATAAGCGCGACCAAGTCCGCGAGCTTCTTTGTGACGAAGTTTCCGCCGCCCTCATTGGCGTCCAGCGACCACATCGCGGAGATACCGGTGCGCAGGTGGTTCATCCACCCCAGGCCCGACCACAGCGCAGTCAACAAACCGATACCGGCGACAGCACCACGCTGATCGATCGCCGTTTTCACGATCTCGTTGACCATCTCACCGGTGTCGCCCTCCACCGAGTTAGAGATCTGCTCCTGCAGCTGATCCATCAAATCCGGGCGCGCCGCCAGGACGAAACCGATGCCTGCGAAAAGGAGCATGACCAGCGGGAAGATCGACAGCACGGAGAAGTACGTGATGCCGGCGGCGAACTGGTTGCCGCCTTCTGCTCCGAAGCGCTCGTTCATGCGCATCAGGTGTGCGACCGGTGGCGCTTTCTCCTCCACTTTCGCCATCGCCCCGCCGCCTTGCTGGGTCGGGTGGGCGCGCTCAATCCCCTGCTCATCTGTGAAGCCCTCGCGGGGCGACGTAGCTGTTGCCATGGGTAATCCAGTCCTTTCCTAAGTTTCGCTCATACATGGTAAAGCACCGGCTGGACACCTGCGCCTTAATGGCGCTTCGGGAGGTGTCGGGCCGGTGCGGGGAGGGCGGGGTTTTCACCCCGTCGTCGATAAGCGTGCTTTTAGCGACGGGGAACGAGGAAACCTGTCTTCTCGTAGACATCCGCGAGCAGCGGCTGCGCGATCTCGCGGGCACGGGCGGCACCACGGGCGAGAATGTCCTCGAGCTGGGCGCGGTCGCTCATCAGCTCGTCGTAGCGTGCGCGCAGCGGCGTGGTGAACGCCTCCAACGCTTCGGCGGTGTCACCCTTGAGCGCGCCGTAGCCCTGGCCCTCGTAGCCCGCGACGAGCGAATCGATGCTGTTGCCCGTCAACGCCGACTGAATCGCCAGCAGGTTGGACACGCCCGGCTTGCCCTCGCGGTCGAACGCGATGACGCCGTCATTGTCCGTCACCGCGGACTTGATGCGCTTCGCCGAGGTCTTCGGCTCATCCAGCAGGTTGATGATGCCCTTCGGATTCGCCCCCGACTTGCTCATCTTCGAGGTCGGCTCCTGCAGGTCGTAGATCTTCGCCGAGCCCTCCGGGATGAAGCCCTCCGGCACCACGAAGGTCTTTCCGTAACGGCCGTTGAAACGCTCCGCCAGAGTGCGGGTGAGCTCCAGGTGCTGGCGCTGATCCTCGCCCACCGGCACGAGCTGCGGCGAGTACAGCAAGATATCCGCCGCCATGAGCACCGGGTAGGTGAACAGGCCCACCGACGTACGGTCCTGGCCCTGCTTTTGCGACTTATCCTTGAACTGCGTCATGCGGCTGGCCTCGCCGAAGCCCGTCAGGCACTGCAGCACCCACGTCAGCTCCGCATGCTCCGGCACGTGCGACTGCACGAACAGCGTCGACTTATCCGGGTCGATGCCCAGCGCGATCAGCTGCGCCACGCCCTTGAGCGTGCGCTCGCGCAGCTCCTCCGGGTTCTGCTCCACCGTGATCGCGTGCAGGTCCGGAATGAAATAGAACGCCTCGTAGTCGTCCTGCAGGTCAATCCACTGCTTCAGCGCCCCCAGGTAATTGCCCAGGTGGTACGAGTCGGCGGTGGGCTGGATTCCGGAAAGAACACGCGGTTTAGACATAGTGACCAGTGTATCCCCTGGCCGTGAGCGGGCGCACACTACAACCATTTTTAGCAGCGCATAGCGTTTGACGTGCCGAGACTTATGGTTATATGGTTAACCACATGAGTGGTAAACCCATATACCAAGAGATTGCGGATGAACTCCGCGACATGATCTCCTCGGGCGCACTCGCCCCCGGAGACCGCGTCCCGTCAACAAACGAGCTCTCTACCTACCACTCCGTCAACCCGACCACCTCCGCGAAAGCTCTCACCGAGATTTTCAATGAGGGTCTAGCGGAGAAACGCCGGGGGCTCGGCATGTTCGTTCTTGATTCCGCGCGCCAACAGCTACTCGACTCCCGGCGCAACGCATTCCAAGAGCGATTTGTCCAACCTTTCGTCCACGAGGCCGACCAGCTTGGCCTTTCCACAGCGGAACTGACCGCCATGATTAAAAAGGAGCGCACCGAATGAAGCATGCACGCCTGCAGCCCCCTCCCCAGCCCGGCTTTTACGCTCTTGTCGGCCCGAACGCGGCAGGCAAAACTCACCTGCTTCGTTCATTGATGGGCCCGGGTGCCGCGTTCGCGCCGGCTGGTGCGGACGCTAAATTCGCTGGCGGTACCGTCGCCCGACAGCTACGCGCAGCCAACGCCGCAAAGCCTCTCGCCCCTATCGATCTGCCTGATGCTCGCATCAAGGACCTTTCCGTCGGCCAGCGCCGCTTGCTCACCATTAGGATCGCGCTTGCAGCACAAGAGCCACTTTTGCTTCTCGACGAACCTTTTGACGGCGTAGACACCACCACACGCAAGCAGTTGCGACAGCAACTCATTGATTACATTGCGGGGGACCCCGAGCGCACTATCATCATGACTTCGCACCGCGCCGAGGATTTCGCCGGATTAGCTACGCACGTGATCCAGGTGTTTGACTGGGAGGTCAACTCCTACGGGCTTCCGCTTGACAATGCCCGCACACACTTCCCCACCATCACCGGCCCCAGCGCCGAGATTGAAGACCTGACAACCCAGTACCCGGTTGCTGAAACGGCGACGCTTGGCCCCACTACCCGTGCCACATTCACCGAACCGGCCGCAGCGGCAACCACCCATTTGCCCGTGAGCTTCCCCACCGACACGGATCTACTCAACCTCCTGGCCACAACACCTATCCATGTCGAACCCGAAGAAACAGACCAAACACCCCAGGGAGATGTGAAGTGATGAGACCTTTCTTGAGTCCAGCCACACCAGCCAAGTACCTCACTGCGTTCTTTGTTTTATTGATCGCGATGCCGTTCGGCCGGTTCTACACGGGCGACGGTGAACTCTGGACCATCTGTGGCGGCATCGCCCTCATGGCGCTCTTCGCCCACAATGCATCCAAATGGCCGGCCCTGAACCAATTGGGAATGAGTTTTAGCCGGTGGTTCACATCCGCTTTAGCAGTCGCACTAACCGCCACAGGCATCCTCTCCGCCGCCACGTCCGCTTCATCTATTGCAAACCAGTACGCCAATCCCTACTACAAGTTCTACGATGTCTTCCTTGTTACCAACAGCCAAGCTGTGAACTGGGTTGACGATGATGTTGTGACGGCTGCCGGCCAGAACTCGTGGACAATCCTCGCTACATTTGGGGTGACGTTCATTTTCCTTTTTCTCACTACGCTCACCGGAATCGCCATCGGGGTATCAGAAGTCGCCGCTAACAGGTGGGGTCCGCTTGTAGTCGGAATCGCCATCGCTGGGTTGTTCCTTGGTTATGCATACGCAGAGACGTACTGGGATTACGCATCTACCGTAGGTACCCCCATCCCGCGATCGAGTGATGTGTGGATCGCAGTTGGCCTTGGCGCGCTTGTGGTCGCCATAACCACCGTTGTGACAATTGCCCGCACACCACGATTCGTCAAATAGCCAGCAACAAGCGACCCGAGCAGAAGGCGGTTAGCGTTCCAACATGCTCGGCAGCACCGGGGCCGCAGGAGTTGGCGGACGCAACGGCAGTAGCTACATGGGGATACCGGACGCATCACTGGAATCTACGCAGTGGGGATGCCACCTCGACCCGAGTGCCGTTGCAAATCCCACCTGAGCCCAACCCCGGTGAGCCTTCCTCCCTTGCCCACTTGTTGCTACGCTCGTAGCATGTCTGCCGCACCAGTTCCCAACTCGTCCGATCCGTCCGAATCCACTCCACACACCGCGAAGTCCGACAGCCCCAACTACCCTTCCGAGCCGCGCACAATCCCGCAGCGTGAACTGCGCAACGACAGCAGCCGTATCCTGCGCGAGGTCGAACAGGGCGCGGAATTCATCATCACGAACCGTGGGCGCCCAGTCGCTCGCCTGACCGGCTTGATCGACGCACACCATTGCCGACTTTCCTTCACTCCGCCATCGAAGCCACTCAATCTGGACGAGATTAAACGGGTACGCCTACCCGTGAGCACGCAGCAGATCCTCGACGAACTGCGTGAAGAGAGGATGTGACACGGTGAATCTTTGGTATCTCGACACGTCAGCCGCGTTCAAACTTCTCGTCGAAGAAGCAGAAACGAAAGCGCTCGATAAAGCGATACTGACGCATTCACCAGTGCTGTCTTCTTGCAGACTGCTCGAAACCGAGCTTCGTCGGACTCGAAACAAGTATCCAGAGTTGAGCTTGGGAGAACTGGAATCGTTCTTGGCCTCGATCACGATTTTCGATCTCGACCGCACCGCATACCGCTTTGCCGGCTTAATTCCCGGAAAACATCTCAGGTCGCTCGACGCTATCCACATCTCCGCCGCGATGCTGGGCGGCTGCACCACGATGGTGACCTACGACCACCGTATGGCCGAGGCCGCAGAAAACAACGGCCTCGACGTCATCTCGCCGGGGGCTGCGGCGAACCGGTAGCCCCGCCTAGCTGTACTCGACGAGCAGCGGCGAGTGGTCGGACCAGCGCTCTTCGACGGTCGCAGCTTTTTCCACCCAGGTGCGCTGGGCGCGCTCGAGCATATTCGCGGTGACGGCCTGGTAGTCGATGCGCCAGCCCGCGTTGTTGTTGAAAGCCTGACCGCGGTAGGTCCACCAGGTGTACGGGGCATCCTCTGGCTGGAGGCGGCGGGCCACATCGAACCAGCGGGGCTCGGCGCAAGCAGCGCGACGGAGATCACTGACGTACTCGACGGCGCCGAAGAAGCCGGCCTCGTCCTTGGCGCCGATGTCCTGGGCCTCATCGTCCGGGAAGCAGCCGAAGACAGAGTCCATGAACGCGCGCTCGCCGGGCAAGAAACCGGAGGACTTCTGGTTGCCCTTCCAGTTCTTCAGGTCCTCGCGGCGGTGGCAGATATTCCAGTCGCCGCCGATCACCATGTCCTTGTTTTCCTCAGCCCACTGGGTCAGCAGCGGCTCGAACTGGTCCAGGAAACGCCACTTCTCGTCCTGCTTCTCCGTGCCGGTGCTGCCGGAAGGAAGGTAGAGGGAGGAGACCACGGTGCCGTCGTCAAGCGTGCCCGCGATGAAGCGACCGGAATCCTCAAATTCGGGGATGCCGACGCGGACATCGTCAAGCGGTGTGCGCGACGCAATGCCCACGCCCGCGCGACCTTTCGCCGCGGCGGGCGCGAAATAGACGTGCCAACCCTGCTCGATCGCGGGTGCAAGTGCCTTTTCCGCCTGGTCCTGCGTCGCGCGGACCTCCTGCATGAGCACCACGTCAGCCGAAGTCTCCTCGAGCCAGGCGAGCATGCCCGGATTGTTCTCGTTGCGCACCTTCGTGGCCGCGCGGATGCCATTGACGTTGACGGATGCGATAGTGAGGCTCATGCGGGCCCACCTTACCGTGCGGTACCCGGAGCCTAGACGGCGGACCGAAAGCTATATGGGTACGCTGGTGGGCTGACACATTGAGAAATAGAACATTCTGATTATTTGAGGTGACCCATGGCCAAAATCATCTGGACCAAAACGGACGAAGCTCCGCTTCTAGCTACCTACTCCCTCAAACCGATCGTCGAAGCCTTCGCCTCCAACGCAGGCGTGGACGTAGAGACCTACGACATTTCCCTCGCGGGCCGCATCCTCGCCCAGTTCCCTGACTACCTGGGCGAAGACCAGCGCGTACCCGACTACCTGGAGAAGCTCGGCGAACTGGCAGGCACCCGCGATGCCAACATCGTGAAGCTGCCCAATATCTCCGCATCTCTGGTGCAGCTGCGCAAGGCCATCAAGGAACTGCAGGACGCCGGCTTCGACATCCCCGACTACCCGGCCAACCCCACCAGCGAGACGCAGGAAGACATCCGCGCGCGTTACGACGCTGTGAAGGGCTCCGCAGTCAACCCGGTCCTCCGCCAGGGCAACTCCGACCGCCGCGCGCCCCAGTCTGTGAAGAACTTCGCCCGCAAGCACCCGCACTCCATGGGCGCATGGTCCGCTGATTCCAAGACCAACGTGGCCACCATGTCCGAGGGGGACTTCCGCCACAACGAGAAGTCCGTCATCATCGACGCCGATGACACCCTGACTATGAAGCTCGTCGGCGACGACAAGGAGCGCGTTTTCCGCGACGATGTGAAGGTCGCCGCTGGTGACGTCGTCGACGCGACCTACATGTCCGTCAAGGCCCTCGACACCTTCCTTTTGCGCGCTGTTCAGCGCGCAAAAGACGAGAACATCCTCTTCTCCGTCCACCTCAAGGCCACCATGATGAAGGTCTCCGACCCCATCCTCTTCGGCCACGTCGTCCGCGCCTTTTTCAAGGACGTCTACGACCAGTACGGCTCTGAGCTTCTCGAAGCTGGCCTCGACGGCGAGAGCGGCCTCGGCGCCATTTACAGTGGCCTGTCCGACCTGGAAAACGGCGAGGAGATCCGCGCCGCCTTCGACAAGGCCATGGCCGACGGCCCGGCACTGGCGCAGGTGAATTCCCACAAGGGCATCACCAACCTGCACGTGCCGTCCGACGTGATCGTCGACGCCTCCATGCCGGCTATGATCCGTACCTCCGGCCACATGTGGAATGCCGATGACCAGGAACAAGACACCCTGGCCGTCATCCCCGACTCCTCCTACGCCGGTGTCTACCAGGCGGTCATCGACGACTGCCGCGCTAACGGCGCCTACGACCCGACCACCATGGGCACCTCCCCCAACGTCGGCCTCATGGCGCAGAAGGCCGAGGAGTACGGCTCCCACGACAAGACCTTCAAGATGCCTTTCGACGGCACCATGCAGGTCATCGCCGGCGACGGCACCGTGCTGATGGAGCACACCGTGGAAAAGGGCGACATCTGGCGCTCCTGCCACACCGGTGGCCCCGCCATCGAGGACTGGGTCAAACTGGCCGTCGACCGCGCCCGCAAGTCCGGCATGAAGACCATCTTCTGGCTCGACCCGCAGCGCGCCCACGACACCAATATCCAGCAGATCGCCGAGAAGCAGCTCGCCGGCCTGGACACTGACAGCCTGGACATCTCGTTCGCTTCCCCGGAGGAAGCCACCAAGATCACCGTCGACCGCATCCGCCGCGGCGAGGACACCATCTCGGTGACCGGCAACGTGCTGCGCGACTACAACACCGACCTCTTCCCCATTCTCGAGCTGGGCACCTCCGCCAAGATGCTCTCCGTCGTCCCGCTCATGGCCGGCGGCGGCCTGTTCGAGACCGGTGCCGGCGGCTCTGCACCGAAGCACGTCCAGCAGGTCGAAGCCGAAAACCACCTGCGCTGGGATTCGCTTGGCGAATACCTGGCACTCACCGAGTCCTTCCGCCACGAGCAGGACAAGAACGACAACGCCCGCGCCGGCGTTTTGGGAGATACCCTCGACCGCGCCATCGAGACCTTCCTCGACGAGGGCCGTTCCCCGTCCCGCAAGGCAGGCGAGATCGACGACCGCGGCTCCCACTACTTCATCGCCCGCTACTGGGCCGATGAGCTGGCTAAGCAGACCGACGACGCTGAGCTTGCATCCGGCTTCGAGGAGATCGCCGCTGAGCTTCGCGACAACGAGGAGACCATCCTGCAAGAGCTTCTCGACGTCCAAGGCGGCCCCGCCGACCTCGGCGGCTACTACTGGTTCGACGACGCCAAGACCACCAAGGTCATGCGCCCGTCCGAGACCTTCAACCGCATCGTCGACGCACTGGAGAGCTAGCAGCTCCCGACGCTGACGTTGGCCACCTCCCAGAACGGGAGGGCGGCCGAGTGCGTGTGGCGTCGATAAGCGGTGTTTTTCTACATTCCTATTCCTGGGTCAGCGCGTTCACCGTTAAAACCGCGACCTTGACGAAAAGTATCCAGGAATAGGTTTTTGTCGTTCAGCTGACAGCCCTTGCCTAATTGGCTGTCGATTCACCTCATCGCGACACATTCGGGTGTGATCTGAAGTACATTCGCGGGCATGAGCGCCACCGCAGAAGCAGCAGAACCCACATGGATCGACGTGACCGGCGGATACGCCCTGACCATTGATGACGGAGCAATCCGAGCCCGCAACGCCAAAGGCAAACAGCTGAAGTCCGTTCCCGCGAAGGTAAAGAAGACCGAGGAATACTTGCAGCTTGACAGCCTGCTTACGTGGCTGAAGACCCATGATGAGGAATGTGGCACCCAGGTGGAAACGTGGCTGCTGCGCTCCCTCCCCGTCCCCTCGGTAGTCCTCGCCGAAATCTGGCGAGACGAGACGTGGCAGTCCTGGCTGCGAGATCTCATCATCCAGGCCGCAGACGACGCATCTGTTGCTGGATTCCTGAGGGATGTGACGAAGTCAGACGACGGGAAGGTCGAGCTCGGCGTCGTCGACTTGGACGGCGAAACGCGCACGATCGTGGCCGAGGAGATTCTCATCCCGCACCCGGTGCTTCTGGATGACCTGGAAGACCTGCGTGAGTTCGCCGCCGACCTTGGTGTGGAACAGCGCTTCGATCAACTCCAGCGCGCAGTGTACGAGCGACCCGATCCCCTGCCGAAGGAGTCGTTAACCAGCCTGGACGAATGGGCGGGCGCCACCTTCGAGAAAGCGCGCTTCGCAGTGAACCGCGCTCAGTCCGGCGGGTTCATTGTCAAAGGTGGGTACGCTAAAGCCCGCATCTACGAAGACGGCCACCTCGTGGAAGCGAGCTACTGGATCGACTCTGATGAGCATCCCGAGTACGAGGCGCACACTGGCGCATTGTTTTGGCTGATTGACGGAAGTAGCGTCTCGGTGCGGGAAGTTGGACCTGTCGCCTACAGCGAGGGCGTCCGCATGGCCACGCACATTCACGCCGGCCGAACCGTCGAAGAGGGCGACGATGCATGACATCCGCACCCGCCTCGAACAGGGCGGTATCACGCAAGAAGCTGCAGACACCTCCTTCCCTCTCGCCGCAGCCACCTACACCCACCCCGTTCTGGCCGGTCGCCCCGTTGTCAGGCTCACTCCCGAGCCACTCGTGGAAGCAGACAAAGCCACCCTCGCGGTGACCGGACTTGCGTTACAGGAACAGACCCGCGTCGGTCACGTGCGCCGCCGCGCGGTCGGTTTTCCCGAATGGCCGATCCTCCACGACCCCGACAACGCCCAGGTCGCACTCGCCCTCGTTGCCGACTTAAAACGTCTTTCCCCCCGCGCCGCATCCAAACCGGCAGCAGCCAAGAAAGAGCTCGACGCACTCGCGGACACCCTCGATGCCAGTGCCCCTCACTTCGTGCCCACATTTTTAGAAGAAGCCGGCCGCATCTTCCTGGATACAGAAAACACTTCGTATGCATCACAGATGTTCACCAAGGCACGCGAAGTCGAGCGCCGTCACGCACTGCTAATCGACGAAGAGCGCCACCGCGAAGTCCTGCTGGAATTCGCCCATGCAGGAGCGATCTCAGCGAAAGAACTCACCGCAGAGTCGACAAGGCTAGCCGAGCGCTTGGAACCAGCAAAGGCCTACGATCGATTCCGCTCCCTGTGCTTGGAGCGTGTCCGCGGCGGACTCACTCCCTATTCCGGGATGAAAAAAGACCTAGCGAAATTGGCGAAAGCGGCGGGGCTAAAACCCGCCGACGAAGAAGCAGCAATGGCCGCAGAACTACTGCGCGCAAACTCCATCGAGCACGCGAACGGTAAGTTCTGGAAAGACTACAAAACCGCGATCCGGAAAGCAGCCAAACAGGACGAAACGCTGCAGGCCCACCTACTGGGATTGTTTCCCTGGGAACCCACCGTCGACGACTGGATCGATATTCTCCGCAGTAGCGGAGCTATCGAGCTCGCCAAGCAGGGAAAGCACCCTGATTTTGTCCGGCGCATCTTGGAATTAGCCACTCGCACCATGTGGCACACGGATAGCAAAGAGAAACTCGCCCCGCTGCTCGACGAGATTCTTCCGCACGCCGGCTGCACAGCTATCGCCGTGCCGGACGGTTGGTTGGACAACATCCCCGCAGAAGCGTGGGAGAAGTTGCTGAGCCATGACGTGGCCATCGATTTCACTAACTATGTTGTCCTGGCTTACATCGACCTCAAAACCTGGGCGGGCAACGAACATCGGGCTCCGCTACCCCACGTTGCTGCCAGCGAACAACTTCAGAAATACCTGTTCGAGGGCATCGAAAGGGCGCTTGAACATTCCGACGAGATCACCGTTATCGCGACCGACCCCCACCTCCACCCCGTGGTGGTCGAGCTGCTCACAGAACGGATCGAGTCCCTGGAGTCGACGCCGCCGACGGCGGATCGTTTGGCCGAGGTGACCGATGTCGTTCGCAACTTCGAGTTCGTCGACGACACCGAGATCCAAGGTCTCCTCGACCGCGTCCGGACATACCACGGCAACTTGGCCGAAGTATTAGCAGAGACCCTACGCCGTGGCCTGCTCGAAGAGATAGGCTGGCCAGAATTCGAAGGCGCCTACTCCGACAAACTCGAAAACGACCCTTATGGCCGGGTGACAGTGGCAGACTGCTGGCCGGGCGTGTTGGTACACAACGAATCGGAAATCGAGCTGGTCGTCGGCAACTCCCGCACCGAGATCCAGAACTGGACCGGTGAAACGATCGAGCACGTCATCGAGGCAGACGACCAAATAGCCATTGTGACGCGGGGCAGGTCCGATAGCAAGAACAAGATCAGCTGGTCTGGTTTCCGCGAGCCGATGGAAGTCGACGCGCGCTCGGTTGTGAGCCGCACTTTTTTAGACGCTTCAGTGCCTGTCCCCGGCGGACGCCTCCTCGGAGAAAAGACCGTCGTCCGTCCTGGACAGCCCACATGGGCCTACGACACCGCGCAGTTCTTCGTCGAAGGCGACCGGGTCTGGATGGTCACAAACGCTGAAGAGATCGTCGAGATCGATCCCGAGACCGGTGCACTCGGCCGGGAGTCACTGCCGGATTGGTTCGAAGAGCAATGCCGCCGCCACCCCGACCTTGTTTTCGATCCGCTCAGCTCCCAATTGCGTCCCGTCTGCGACGAGACCGCACACTCACCATTCTCCACAGCAGACGGCTACCACCGGCACGCGGTATTTCACCGCGAAGACGACCCGAATTTCGCTCTCATTGTCGATGCAGACGGCACCGAGTTCACCGTCACCGGCAAGCTCGCCCGCTCCGCCTTCGGGGTGATCCGCCTTCCCGACGGACAGCCACGCATTCTCACCTCCATGTTTTCCGACACATGGATAATCGACCCGGCAGATGGCAGGCGCACCCAGTTCTACGGTCTCGAATTCGACTCCAAAATGTGGTGGCACCACACCCGGTACCGCGACCTGGAACTGAGCGCGAGGTTGCGCAAGATCACCGCTGATGACCTAAGCGACGTCATCAAACACTTCACTGAACCGCACGTAGACGATGATATGGCCGATTCCGACGATTTCGACGTTGTAATAGCCGATACCGTCGGACAACTGCTAGACATCGACGACTACGTGGTAAGCCACGAGATCGCGCGGTATGCCATATCCCTGGCCCAGTCCTGGCCCGGGTGGGAGATCTCGAGCCCCGAAGAAGCATTGTCGACTACGCTCAGCCTGAAAGATCACGAGGACATTTTGCTGTCGACCATGCAGTACGAATGGGACGACATCGACGGCCTCCCCATCTGGCACGGCACAGCGAAGCTAGGCTTACACGACAAAGAACTACCTCAACCATCATCGCAGTGGCACAACGGTCCGAACAACTGGATCGAGCTGCTCGGATGTGCCGACGCACTCCTCGCGCTCGCTGCTATCCCGGGCCGCACAGCAGAACAAGCCCAAGCACTTAAAGAACTGTGGGTCCTGCTGCGCGACACCAACGCCCTTGAAGCCGATCACTTGATCGTCGAGGACATGTTCGTTCCCCACAATCTGCAGCCACAACAATTTCCTCAGCAGTCGCTGCTTGCTGGCCTGGAATACTACGGGAGATGTCCACTCGTGCGGGCCGACGGTGGCGGCCCCATCACTATCGGCGGCAGCCCCGTGGAGGTCTACTCTAAGCGGGAGATCGCGCCGTCGCGCACGGACCTCGAGCCTGTCTTCGACGCACTCATCGAGCGGCTCCGCGACAACGGCCCGCAACCATGGTCGCCCGAACCCGGTGAAGCATTCGCCGCCGCAAGCGGCGCACTGCTGACCGACGCGCATTTGATCATGGCCGGATTCCCGAACTTCCATAAGTGGGAGTCCAATTTCATGCCCAAAGAGCTGCGCACAGCAATGGGGCTCAAGGTTGCCGAAGCAGAAAAAGCAAAAGACCGCCTACGAGATTCGCGTGAGCATTTCTTGCGTGTGCTCGCCGCAGGCATTCCAGACGACGCTGAATCTGTCCTAGACAACGGACTAAATGCCCACGCCATGGCAGCGTACTGGTCCGAACACGGCCCCGCCACACCCCCACAATTGCCAGAGGAGCTCGCCAACCGAAAACCGCAGTACCTCGACGAAAACACCATCCTCAAGGTTCTCGCCGGCGAGCACGACACTTGGTGGTCCGAGGAAGTCGCCTCGGTGCTTTGGCTGGCCAACGAGGTCGACATGTCCGACCCGGTTCGCAGCAACTTAGCCGATGTCGCTGAGAAACTGCACGAGTCCCCCTCCGGTTTGGACAACATCTCCGTCTGCTACATCAGCATCTATCGGGACGTTTGCCGCAATCTCAACCAGCCCATCAGAGACTTCGACGACCCCAACGAACCGATCTACCAGTCGGGACGTTTCACCCGCATCGAAGAATCCTGGCCAGGCAAGACTTGGATTAGCGCCGATTTAAGCGATGTCACCGACCCGAATGATCCTGACTTACTGCAGGCCATCGATCTTGCCGTCATAAGCGAGGCATCCACAGGCTTCCTCTGGATTCTGAAACTGTTCTTGCAGGGCAGTTTGTCTGCTTACGCAAAGTGGCTACGCGAACCAGGCGAAGGCGACCCGCACGATCCGCTGGCCGTCGTGCCCGAACTCGTCGGAGAGGTGGCATCCACTTTGAAGGTCAGCGAGAATGCCGCCCGCTACTATTTGCAGCTTCTCGCCTGGCCAGATCCCACGGACGCGAATGTGCGCCGCTGGAATGAGTGGAAAAAAGCAGATATCACCAAAGCTGGCACCGAATTGGTCAATGCAGGCGCCGTCGTCGAAGCGAAGCGGTCCCGCGCCAAGCGAAAGTACTTCCTGCCAGGCGGTTGGACGGAAGGAAACCCGCCCCACCTACCGATCGAAACATGGAAAAAAGAATCCTTCGGCATGGTCAAAATGGCCGCACGCAGCAAATACGAGCCAATGGACAGCGTGATCACCGCTCCCCTACCACCGTCGGAGTGGTTCGCCACCTGCTGGGAACGCTCACGAGGAGACGACGCACCACAATTCGCCGAACTGGAAACTGACCGGAGGAATCGCCGATGACGTTAGATGACAGCATCCGCCTCGAGCAGGGCGGCATCACGCAGGAAGCTGGAGAACGCTCCTTTCCCCTCGCCGCAGCCACCTACACCCACCCAGTTCTGGCCGGCCGCCCCGTTGTCAGGCTCACTCCCGAGCCACTCGTGGAAGCAGAGAAAGCCACCCTCGAAGTGGTGGGGCTTGAGCTGGAAGAGCAGACCCATGTCGGTCATTTGCGCCGCCGCGCAGTCGGCTTCCCCGAGTGGCCGATCCTCAACGACCCCGACAACGCCCAGGTCGCACTCGACCTCGTTGCCGACTTGAAACGTCTTTCCACCCGGGCACGGTCCAAGCCGGCGGCGGTGAAGACAGAGGTCAACAAGCTCGCAGACGATCTCGACGCAGCCGCCCCGCACTTTCTGCCGACATTCCTGGAAGAAGCCGGCCGCATCTTCCTGGAAGCGGGAAGCACGTCGTACGCATCGCAGATGTTCACGAAGGCGCGCGAAGTTGAGCGTCGGCACGCATTGCTTATCGACGAAGAACGCCACCGCGACGTCATGATGGAGTTCGCCTTTGCGGGGGCGGTCTCCGCGAAGGAATTCACTGCGGAGTCCACGCACCTGGCTGAGCGGTTGGAACCTGCAGAGGCCTACGAGCGGTTCCGCGCACTCTGCCTGGAGCGCGTCCGCGGCGGGCTGACTCCCTATTCCGGGATGAAGAAAGATCTAGCGAAGCTAGCCAAAGCGGCGGGACTGAAACCCGCCGACGAGGAAGCTGCACTGGCCGCCCTTCTGCTGCGGGCGCCCTCCATCCTGCGGGCGAACCAGAAGTTCTGGAAGGATTACAAGACCGCCATCCGGAAAGCAGCCAAACAGGACAAGACGCTGCAAGCCCACTTGTTGACGATGTCGCCGTGGGAAGTCAAAGTCGACGACTGGATCGATATTCTCCGCAGTAGCGGAGCTATTGAGTTCGTCAAGCAGGGCGATCACCCTGATTTCGTCCGGCGCATCTTGGGATTAGCCACTCGCATCATGTGGGACACGGATAGCGATGAGAAACTCGCCCCGCTGCTCGACGAGATTCTTCCCCACGCCGGCTGCACAGCTATTGCCGTGCCGGACGGTTGGTTGGACAACATCCCCGCAGAAGCGTGGGAGCAGTTGCTGAGCCATGACGTGGCCATCGATTTCACTAACTATGTTGTCCTGGCCTACATCGACCTCAAAACCTGGGCGGGCAACGAGCATCGGGCTCCGCTACCCCACGTTGCTGCCAGCGAACAACTCCGGAAATACCTGTTCAAAGGCATCGAACGGGCGCTTGCACACTCCGACGAGATCGCCGTCATCGCGACCGACCCCCACCTCCACCCCGTGGTGGTCGAGCTGCTCGCTAAACGGGTCGAATACCTTGAATCGGCACCACCGACGGCAGATCGTTTGACCGAGGTGACCGACTACGTCCGCCACTTCGAATTCGTCGACGATGCCGAGATCCAAGGCCTGCTCGACCGCGTGCGGACATACCACGGTGACCTCGCCGAGGTGTTGGCGGAGACTCTGCGCCGCGGCCTGCTAGAAGAGCTGGGTTGGCCTGAGTTCGAGGTTGCTTACGGGGAAAAATACGAAAGTGACCCGAATAACTGGGTCGCAGCGAAGGACTGTTGGCCCGGAGTCGTGGTGCACAACGACAAGCAACTTGCTCTTGTCGTCGGCGAGTCCACCACCGAGATTCAGAATTGGACTGGTGAACCGATCGCGGGAGTCGCCGAAGCCGACGGCCACATCGCTATTGTGACGCGGGACCGTTCCGCGAACGGGACCAAAATCAGCTGGTCCGGTGCGCGTGAACCGTTAGATATCACGGTGTCGCATTTCTCCCACGCTGCAGGTCTCGCGGCCTCTGTCCCTGTTCCCGGTGGTCGTCTCCTCGGAGAGAATGTGGTCGTACGCCCTGACCAGCCCGTATGGAGCTTCAACACCAGGCAGATCTTCGTTGAAGATGACCGTTTCTGGGTGCTCAATGACTTAGAGAAGATCGTCGAGATTGACCCCGACACAGGCGCTCTCGGTCGCGAATCCATGCCCGACTGGTTTGATCAGCAGTGCCGCCGCCACCCCGACCTTGAGTTCAATCCTCTCACCTCCCAGTTGCGGCCCGTTTGCGAGGAGACGGAGAAGTCCCCGTTTTCCACAGCAGACGGCTACCACCGGCACGCGGTTTTCAACCGGAAGGGCGACCCGGACTTCGCCCTCATTGTCGACGCGGACGGCACCGAGTTCACAGTGACGGGCGCGCTCGCCCGCACGGTCTTCGGTGTCATCCGACTGCCGGACGGACAGCCACGCCTTCTCGCGAGATCGGCAGGGGACACATGGATTATCGACCCGGCGGATGGTATGCCCACCCGTTTCTACGGCCTCGAGTTCAACAGCGCGATGTGGTGGCACCACACTAGGCACCGTGACCTCGAGGCCAGCGCGAAGCTGCGCGAGATCACGGCCGATGACCTGCGCATGGTGCTTGAGCGCTGTTCTAATTTCGACGTCGACGATGATCTGGCCGATACCGTGGAACAACTGCTGGACATCGATGAGTACATGGTGAACCGCGCTATCGCGCAGCATGCCGCAGCCCTGGCGCAGTCGTGGCCGGAGGTTGGGATATCACCGGATGTTGCTGTGACCAGAACGCTTGCAATTCAAAAACACAATGGAATTCTCCTTTCGGCCATGGTCCACCGGTGGGACGATTTTGATGCGCTCAACGTCTGGCACGGGGCAGCACGGCTCGGCTTGACCGACAGAGAACTGCCGCCGAAGCCGGATTCCTGGTACGTCAGTGAAAACAACTGGATGGAGCTGCTCGGCTGCGCCGACTCCTTGCTCGCGCTCGCTGCAATGCCGGGCCGGACACTTGAAGAGATCCGAGCTCTCAAAGAACTGTGGGTCCTGCTGCGGGATACGAACCTGCTATCGGCTGAGCATCTGATCATCGACCAGCTGTTGGACAACGGACGCTACCGAGAAATCCACACGAAATTCCCGCCGCTGACGTTGCCCGGCGGACAGCACTACGGGAACAGGTTCATGGTCCTGCGTGCCGACGGAGGAGACCCCATCACCATCGACGGCCATGCTCTCGAGCTTGAAAACCGGCGGGAAATCACACCGTCCCGCACAGATCTCGAGCCCGTCTTCGACGCCCTCATCGAGCGTCTCCGCGACAACGGCCCGCAACCGTGGTCGCCTGAGCCCGGCGAAGCTTTCGCAGCGGCCAGCGGAGCTCCTGTTGTTGAAGCGCATCTGATCACGGCCGGATTCCCGAACTTCCACGTCTACGAGGCCAATTTCATGCCCAAGGACGTGCGCACGGCAATGGGAATCAAGGTCGCCGAGGCGAAAGAAGCGAAACGCAGGATGAGCAGATTCGACGAGTATTTCCTGCGCGTGCTCGCCGCTGGCATTCCCGAGAATGCTGAATCTGTCCTGGACAACGGTCTAGATGTTCAGGCGATGGCGGAGTACTGGTCCGAACATGGTCCGGCTGCTCCCCTGCAGCTGCCGGCAGACATCGCGGAGCGAAAGCCGGAGCGCCTCTCCACAGAAACCCTTCTCAACGTCCTCGACGGAAAACACGAGGACTACTGGGACTCGAGGGTCGAATCGGTGCTCTGGCTGGCCAACGAGCTGGACATGTCCGACCCGGTCCGCGGCAACTTAGCCGATGTCGCCGAGAAGCTGCACGAGTCCCCTGAAAAGCGGCAAGATCTTCACCTCGGCGTTCTGGGGTCGTACTGGGATACCACCCGCAGGCTCAACCTGCCCATCAGAAGATTCGACGACCCCGACGATCCGATCTACCAGTCGGGGCGCTTCACCCGCATAGAAGGATCCTGGCCCGGCGCCACCTCGATCAGCGTCGATGTGAGCGACATCACCGACGCAGATGATCCTGATCTGCAACAGGCCCTCGACATTGCCATCATAAGCGACACATCCACAGATGACCTCTGGGCGCTGAAACTGTATTTGCAGGGCAGCTTGTCTGCCTACGCCACGTGGCTGCGCGAACCAGGCGACGGCGACCCGCACGATCCGCGCGCCGCCGCGCCCGAGCTCATCGGAGAAGTGGCCTCCACGTTGAACGTCAGCGAGAATGCCGCCGTGTACTACCTGCAGCTTCTTGCCTGGCCGGACCCGACGGACGCGAATGTGCGCCGTTGGAACGGCTGGAAGAAAGCCGACATCACCAACGCCGGCACGGAATTGGTCGATGCGGGCGTCGTCGTTGAAGCCAAGCGGTCCCGCGCCAAGAGAAAATACTTCTTGCCTGGCGGTTGGACGGAAGGACAGCCTCCGCACCTGCCGATCGAAACGTGGAAGACGGAGCCATTCGGCATCGTCAAAAAGGGCGCGCGCAGCAAGGCCGAGCCGCTCCTCTGGGTGGCCGTCGCACCCCTCCCGCCGACAGAATGGTTCGCTGCCTGCTGGGAGCGCTCCCAGGGCGAGGATGCGCCGCAATTCGAAGAGTTGGAAACGAACCGTAGGAGTCGCCGATGACATTGGAGGACAGCACACGCCTCAACCTTGGGGGCATCACTGAGAACGCGACGGACAACTCGGTGCCGCTCGTGGCGGCGTCATTCACCCACGCAGCACTTTCCGGCCGCACGATCGTCCAACTCGCACCCGAGCCACTGGCAGAAGCCGAAGAACTGGCGCTCGGGGTCATCGGCCTCGAGCCGGCCGGCCGCGTGAACGTGGGCCACACGCGGCGGCGGGCAATCGGGTTCCCCGCCTGGCCGATCCTCAACGACCCCGAGAACGCGCATCACGCGCTCAACCTCGTCGCCGACTTGGAGCGCGCGGGCAAATACGCCGCCAGCAAGCCCAAGAAGTTCAAAGAGGCAGTCGACGAGTTGGCTGACAAACTCGACAACAGCGCACCGCACTTTCTCCCCACATTCTTCGAAGAGGCCGGACGCATCTTCATCGCCGCAGATAACGGCAAGCTCGCCGCGCAAATGTTCACGCAGGCGCGCGAAGCTGAACGCCGCCATTCGCTGGCTATCGACGAATCTCGCCATGCCGAAGCCGTCATGGAATTCGCTTACGCGGGAGCGCTGAGCACAAAGGAACTCGGCAACGAGGCGAAGCGGCTGGCGGAACAGCTTGAACCGGAAGAGGCGTACCGCGCATACCGCACCCTGTGCGTGGAACGAGTGCGGGGTGGGTTGAGCCCGCACGCCGGAATGAAGAAAGAGCTGGCGAAGCTGGCGAAGGCCGCTGGCTTGGACACCGCTAAGGAAGAAGTCGGGGTCGTCCGCGATCTGTTGAGCGTCCCGTCGATGCAGAAGGCCGGCGCGCATTTCTGGAAGAACTACGAGAAGGCTATCTGCCGCGTCGCCGAGGACGATTCCTCGCTCATCGACCGCTTGCTCACGCTGTTCCCGCGGAACGTGGACACCGACCCGTGGCTGCACCTGCTGGAAACCGCGGGAGCGCTCGACGCAGTGAAAGACGGCGCGCACCCGGACTTCGTGCCGCGTCTCCTCCTGTTCGAGTCCCAGTGGACAAAATGGCCGCATACGCCGTCGACCCAGTTGACACCGGTTCTCGCAGATATCCTCCCCCATGCCGGTCTCAGCACCGTCACCCTGCCTAAAGACCGGCTCCATTACCTGCCGGCGGCAGCCGTCGAGCAGGTTCTCGCGAACGGACTGACCTTCTCGTTCTCCCATACACCAGTGCAAACGGGCATCGACCTCACCAGATGGGCACGCCTTCCGGAGCGCGCACCACTGCCCCACCTCATGGCGGACGAATCGCTGCGAGGAGCTGTCGTTCTGGGGATCAAGAATGCGATGGGCCATCCCAAGGTCGTGGAGACACTCACCGCCGATCCGCACGTCAGGACGTTGGTGGTGGAGCTGCTCACGGAGATCGTCGATAAGCTTGAAGCGGGAGTGCCGACCGTCGACCATCTCACGCAGGCCACTACATTCGTCCGCGGCTTCGAACTCGTCGGCGACGAGGAGATTCAGGCGTTTCTCGACCGGGTGCGTGCGATTCACCGCGATCCGGCTGTGCCGCTGGCCGAATCCTTGCGCCGCGGCCTGCCCGATGAGCTCGGCTGGCCTGAATTGGAGCAGCTCAACTGGAAGTACGGGGAGCCAACGCAGCTCACTTTCTGGCTAGACGCCGAAGATTGTTGGCCCGGCGTCGTTGTGAGACAACATACCCGCGCTACCTACCTGCGCGGCCGCACCGCCACCGAGATTCCGAACTGGACCGGCGAGGAACTCTTCAGCGCCGTGGAAATCGACGGCCAATTCGGCCTCGCCACTTACACCAACTCGAATCCGCGACTGTGGTGGGACGATACCCCCAAGGGCATGGCCAGCGCATGGAAACAATTTTCGGACGGCGGTCTCTCCGCCTCGGTCCCTGTGCCCGGCGCGCGCATCTTCGGCGCCGACACGGTGATGCGCCCCGGCCATTCCACGTTGGCGAGTGGCAGCGAGCATTTCTTTGTCGACGGCGACCGGATATGGCTCGTCGAACGCTCCGCGCCTGACGACGTCTCTCCTGTGGTAGAAATCGATCCAGCCACCGGTGCCACTGGCCGCGAGAGCTTGCCCGACTGGTTCGCCGAGCAGTGCCGCCGCCACCCGGATTTGGTGCTCGACCCGTGGCGTTCTCAGCACCGGCCGGTGGAGGAGACGACCGAGGACTCGCACTTCTCCACTGCTGACGGGTTCCACCGTCATGCTGTGTTCACCCGTCCCGACGACTCCGACTACTGCCTGCTGGTCGATGCGGACGGAACCGAATTCACCGTCACCGGCAAGCACGCGCGCGCAGTCATCGGCGCACTTCGCCGCCCCGACGGCGAACGGTGGGTTCTCACTAATGAACGCATAGATCCTGTCGTTGTCGATCCGGACGACATGACCGCGGTGGCTGTGCGCGGCACGCACCTCCACTCGCAAATGTTGTGGCACCACTTCCGTGTGCGCGAGCCCGAGACAAGCGGGAAACTGCGTCAGATCACTGCCGATGAGGTTCGCCCGCTGGTGGAACAGGCGCGCGGGAGTGACGGTGGCGTCGATAAGCGAATGTGCGAAGTTGTCGGCGACCTGCTCGATATTGACGATCCGGTGCTGCGCTACGCGATTGCGTCCGTTGCGCATGAGGCAGCCACGACCTGGCCGCAAGAGGACGCCGGTGCACGGGCGGAGGAGCTCACCGGGGCGCCGACGTTCGCCGAGCACCATGAGGTGCTCCGGCCCCTCACGCGGTTTCCCCTCTATGAATTCGACGCGATGGACATCTGGCAAGGCGCGGCAATATTGGGAACGCACGACCGCTATGTCCCTGAGAAGGGGTACACCCACAACAGCACCAGGGGCTCAAACGACTGGATGAAGCTGCTCGGTCACGGCGATGCGCTGCTTGTTTTCGCGGCATCTCCCGGTCGTACTGCGGACGAAGTGCAGGCGTTGAAGGAGCTATGGATTGTACTGCGCGACGCCGGCGCACTCACGGCTGACAACCTGATGTTGGAGTCCTACGCCTCGGTGCCGTTTTCGCCCGGGCAGAATGTACAGCTGCCGCCACAAGCGGTACGTCTTGTGTACAGAGGTTCCAACGACATCCTGATTGTGCGGGTATCTAGCGAGGAACCGGTGACAGTGGATGGCACACCCCTAAAACTGAAAAGCCGCACTAACATCGCGCCGTCGCGCACGGACCTTGAACCGGTCTTCGACATGCTGCTCGCACGCATTGAGCAGGACGGCCCGCTGCCGTACTCAGCGTCCACGGGCGAGGCTCTCGCCGCCGCAGCTAGCACGCCGCTTGCCGACGCCCACCTGATCGCCGCCGGTTTCCCGAACCTCTATTCCTTCAACACTAATTTCGTACCGAAGGATTTGCGCGCGGCCATGGGTATGAAAGTCGGCGATCTCAAAACGGCCCGCGACCGGTTGATCTACTTCGACGACCACTTCGCGGCGATCCTGGCAGCCGGCCTGCCCGACGATGCGGAGGAGTTGCTGACCAGCGGCCCGGATACCGACGCCATGGCCCGGTACTGGTCCGAGCACGGGCCGGACTACCTGCCCGAGCTGCCGGCGCGCATCGCCGAGCGCATCCCGAAAGTGTTGAAGGAGAGCGTGCTGCAAAGCATTGTCGCCGGCCGGCATGTCGACGATGACAATGACGCTGACAATGCTGGCGGCTGGGCCCAAGAGGTCGGCGCTTTACTGTGGCTTTCCACTGAGCTGGACATGACCGATCCGCTGCGCCCTGCGCTGGCCGATCATGCCGAGCGGCTGCACAGCTCCCCACGGGGCACCGAGGCAATCAAGGTCGCTTTCACCGGTGTCGGCGAGGACGATGAGGCAGTTCGCAGCGCGATCGGTGCGCCGAAACGCGCTGAGGGCGACACGGACCGCAAAGACCTGCAGGCAGGCAGGTTCGCAGTAGAACAGCATGATGACGGAGATGTGATCTTCGTCGATCTCTCAGATGTCGATGAGCCGTGCCGCGACCTGGATCTGGCGCGCGAATGGGTAAAGGACCTCCATTTCGGCACCAGCAGGATGCGCGTTGCGGCGGTGGACCTCCGTGCACGCGGTTCCCTCACCGCCTACGCGGAATGGCTGAAGCAGCCCGGCGAGGGGGAGCCAAGCGACCCGCTCGTCTCTGTGCCAGGCCTCGTGGCGACGGCGGCAGACACATTCGGAGTCAGCGAAGACGCGGCCCGCTACTACCTGCAGCTGCTGGCCTGGCCCGACCCGACGGACAAGAATATCCGCCGCTGGAACTCCTGGAAGAAAGCCGATATCGTCCGCGCCGGTTCCGAACTCGTTGCCGCCGGTAAAGTCGTCGAAGGCAAGCGCCCCCGCTCGGGCCGCAGCTATTTCTTGCCCGGTGGATGGGTAGAAAAAGTGCACAAGTCTAACGGGCAGCTCCCGATCGAGGTGTGGAAGCTTCCCGCATTCGGCATCGAGCAGACTGGTTACAACGGCGAATTCGAGCCGCAGCTGGACATCGCTGTCGCACCCTTGCCGCCGCCGGAGTGGTTCGCCGCCTGCTGGGAACGCTCACAGGGGGATGACGCACCACAATTCGCAGAACTGGAGACCACGAGGAGGAGACGCAATCGATGACACACCAAGTCGTACTAGCAGAAGAACGCTTCGCGGACGAACTCGAGTTCCTCGAGCGCTGGGATACCGGCGCACGCCCACCGGGTTGGAAGCTGACACCGCGCGCCGTGGTCGCTTTCATTATGGGCGGCACCGATCTCAAGGCGGGACGGTCCAAGCTGACCATCGCACCGAAATACGTCGGCGATCCAGCGCTGGTGGAGCGCTGCGTGATCACGCTAGCGGGTTCTCGCGGGTTGATGCTGGTCGGCGAGCCCGGCACAGCCAAGTCGATGCTCTCCGAGCTGCTGTCGGCTGCGATCTGCGGAACCTCCGGGCTGGTGGTGCAGGGCACCGCTGGGACGACAGAAGACCAGCTGCGCTACGGCTGGAATTACGCGATGCTGCTCGGAAACGGCCCCACTCCTGAGGCGCTGGTGCCCAGCCCGGTGATGCGTGCAATGGAAAGCGGCGCGATCGCGCGCATCGAGGAGATCACCCGCTGTTTGCCCGAGGTGCAGGATTCGCTGGTTTCTCTGCTGTCGGAGCGCCGCATTGCCGTGCCCGAACTCGGCGACATGTCGGTGGCGGCCACCGAGGGCTTCGGGCTCATCGGCACGGCGAACCTGCGCGACCGCGGAGTGTCCGAAATGAGTGCGGCCCTGAAACGCCGCTTCAGCTTCGAGACGGTCCACCCCATCGCCGACGTGGATGCGGAAATCGCCCTCGTTTCCAAGCAGACCCGGCGGGCCTTGGACGCCGCTCAGATCGACGCGCCTGTCGACGAAGTCGTTGTCGAAGTCCTCGTCACCGCCTTCCGCGACCTCCGCACCGGTGTGAGCCGGGAAGGCTGGCCGGTGGAGAAACCCACGACAGTCCTCTCCACCGCCGAAGCCGTGTCCGTGAGCACGTCGATCGCCCTGGCCAGCGCCTATTTCCCTGCCCGCAGCGACGGCCTGCGTGATGTGGCTGGACACCTGCTCGGTGTCGTCCGCAAAGACGACGAAGCGGACGCGGATCGGCTGCGCGGCTACTGGGATGGAGTCGTCCAGCGCCGAGCAAAAGACGGCGCTACACCGTGGCGCACCCTGTGGGATCAGCGCGACGAGCTGGCATGATGGGGGAAAACGTTGCGGGAGCCGTCGATAAGCTAGCGCGCGATTCCATCTACTTGGTTGGCGTACGGCACCACTCGCCGTCGCTCGCGCGCGTGCTGCCGCGGCTGTTGGATGAGGCGCGCCCGGACGCGGTGGTGCTGGAATTGCCGGATCAGGCGCAGCCGTGGTGCGAGTGGATCGCCCATCCCGAGGCGACAGCGCCGCTCGCTTTCGCGGTCGCCGATGACGACGGCACGATCGGTTTCTGGCCGTTGGCCGATTTCAGCCCGGAGCTCGTCGCCCTGCGGTGGGCGCGCACGCGCGACGTCCCTGTGATCTGCGCCGATCTCTCCCCCGCCGCGCGCCCCGAATCTTCGGAGGCATCTGACGGCGAGTTCAACGTGGGCACGCTTATCGACGCCCACGTTCGCGCCGAACACCCCGACGACGCCTGGGACCGCCTCGTCGAAGTCCCCTCCGCCGGCGCATCACCCGAAGCTGTGCGCCGCAGTGCTCTGGCTTTCGGCTGGGCGTACCGGCAGGGGCGGATGGTGGATGAGCGCACGGCCGCGCGTGAGGCGTCGATGCGCGAAGGTATCCGCCGTGCCCGCGCTGAGCACGGCCCCGCGGTGACCGCGGTGACGGGCGCGTGGCACAGCCCGGCGCTGACCTCTGAGCTAATCGACGCTGAGGCGGAGTCCGACCGCGAGCTGCTTGGCTCCCTGAACTTTGACGGCGAGCCTACGGCCAGCCTCGTCCCCTACTCGCAGAAGTTGCTCGATTCCCGCTCCGGTTACCCGTCGGGCATCCGCGACCCGCGCTGGCAGCAAGCGGTGTTGACCCACGGCGACGACCCCGCCGCATTCGAGGGTGCCGTGACCTCTCTGCTCACCCAGCTCGCTGCCCATCTCCGCTCGGAGGGCCATCCGTGCGGGCCAGCTGAGATCCGTGAGGCGAACCGCATGACGCTCGACCTCGCTGCGCTGCGCGGGTTGCCGGTGCCGGGCCGCCGCGAATTCCAGGAGGCCTGCACCTCCGTCTTCGCGCAGGGCGACGTGCTCGGGCGCGGCCGCGCCGTGGCCCGCGCCGCCGAGAAAATCCTAGTGGGCAATCACAACGGCGCCCTCGCCCCAGACACACCCCAATCGGGTCTGGCTCTCGCTTTTGCTGAAGATCTCGCTGCCCTGCGCTTGCCGGGCCCTGGCGAACGGTCGCGCGAGCTGACCCTGAATCCGCTGCGCCTGAAAGACTCCTCTCCCGAAGACACATTGGACACCCGGCGCGAAATCTTCCTGCAGCGCTGCCGAGTCGCACGCATTGCCTACGGCATATCCAACGATGTCATCGGCGTCGGCGGCGCCCAAGCGGTCAGTACGAAATGGACAGTGCTTTACGACGTCTCCACCAGCGCCAGCCTCCCCCACGCCAGCCGATTCGGTGTGACCGTGGTGCAGACCGCCAAAGGCGTTCTGCGCACCCGCCGCCCCGACTCCGACTCCGATCCCGACCCCGACGTCCTGGTGACCGGCCTGACAGACGCCGCCACCGCCGGACTAGCCGACGAATTCGACTGGTGGCTTAACGCCGTGACGGCGGAGCTGCCCCCTCGCGCCGGTATCGACGCTTTGGTGGAGGCAATCGAGGTCATCGCCGCTATCGGCGAAGGCACCGTCGCAGGAATGCTACTGATTGACCGTGACGCCCAGATCGCTTCTGCCCTGGAGATTCTCGTTGATGCCGCTGTTGCTCAAGTCGACGGGCTCGCGGGCAGCGACGACCCAGCCGATGCCGCCGCGTTGGGCCGCCTCGTCGCCTTGCGACACGCAGATATCGGGCTGCGCCTAGCGCACTCGCTCACCGAATTCGTCTCCGCTGCCTCCCCGCTGATGCAGGGGGCAGCTACTGGTTTGCTGCACCGGATCGGCCACGATACAGATGGCCTGACCAGCATCGCTTCCCGCATCCGCGCTGCCTCCAGTGTGCAGGGCCGCCGCGATCTGGCCCGCTGGTTGACCGGCCTGATCACCGCCAGCCCCGAATTGCTCACTGACGAGCCCTCACTCCTCGACGATCTCCGCTCCGGTGTCGAAGACATTGACGAAGCGATGTTCGTCGCCCGCCTCCCCGCATTGCGCGGCGGCTTCGACCCGATGTCTGCCGCCGAACGCGAACGCTTACTTGAAGCTATCGGCGCCGACCGCGTCCGGCCGACCGATGTGCCTGCCGAGGAACTCGTCCGCTGGGCGACCGAAGACCGCGCAGCCTGGGAACGCCTCCAACGCCTTGGCCTCACCTCCGTCGCCGTGTCTCCCAAACAGCGCTGGTCGCTGGTGCTGGGGCGTCGCCACCACGAACTGAAGGGGACCGAGCAGCGGAGACTAGCGCGCAGCCTGGACCAGCTGTACGGCGCCGGTGACGGCGAAGGATCCTCTGTCAGCTATCTGGGCGGCCGCGGTGGATCCGAGCCTCCCTACCCCACCGCGCGCGAATGGGCCGACGACCTAGACGCCCTGTTCGGTGAAGACGTGCGGGAAGACATCGCCGCTTCAGCGATCACTGCCCGCAATCCGCTCGCCATCGACCTTCTTGATAACACTCAGCCCCGCGCATCCGTCGAGCTTCTCAACGACATCCTGTCTCTCGCCGGCGGCATGCCCGAATCGACTCTGGCGAAGCTGCGACCGATTCTGCGCCGCATGGTCGCCGAGCTATCCCAGGCGCTAGCCAACCAGCTCCGCCCCGCTCTCAACGGTTTGCAGGGGTGGCGCCCCACCACGCGCCCCTCACAGCGCTTGGATGCCGCGGCGACCATCCGCAGGAACCTACGCCACGCCGTCTCCGGCTCCGACGGCACCCCGCAGCTCGTCGTGGCCACACCGATTTTCCGCCAACCGCTGGCTCGGCGCTCAGAATGGCACATCATCGTGCTTGTCGACGTCTCCGGGTCCATGGAACCCTCCACCGTCTTCGCCGCGATGACCTCCGCCATTCTCGCCGGCGTGGACGCACTATCGGTGACGTTCCTGGCCTTTTCCACCGAGGTCGTTGACCTGACCGACCACGTCGACGACCCGCTTTCACTACTGCTGGAGATCAAGGTCGGCGGCGGCACCGACATCGGCGGCGCCCTCGCCGTGGCGGGGGAACGCGTCACGGTCCCCTCGCGCACAATGCTTGTTCTGATCAGCGACTTCGAGGACGCCTACTCCGCATCCTTCATGCTGTCCCGTATCGAGTCCTTGCACAACTCCGGCGTCCGGATGCTCGGCTGCGCCGCATTGGACGATTCCGGGGCAGCGCGCTACAACGCTAAGATCGCCGCGCACGCCGCTAGCGCAGGCATGGCTGTCTCCGCCGTCTCACCGACGGAGTTGGCACGATGGGTGGCAGAGCAGGTGCAACGATGACCCACAACGATCTTCCCGGCATGGACCCGGCCTTCGTCGCCGCCACCATCGAAGCACTCCCCGGCCGCCTGCAAAAACGCCTGGACAAAGCAGACCCTGACTCCTGGACTATCGCCGCCGACGCTGGCGCCGACACCACCACCGTGACCGTCGGCACCGCCACCGTCACGCTTGACCCTCCACAGGCTGCGGAGTGCGACTGTCTACTCAGCCCCCGCTGCCTCCACCTGGCGCAGGTGCTGGTGAGCTGCCCGTCGGCTGAGGCGCAGCCGGACTCCGCTGACGATCCCGCTGCAGACTCCACTGATTCCGCCGACTCTTCCGCCCCCGCTAACGCCCCGCTGGCCCTCACCCGCGAGCAACTGGACACCCTCGAACTCGCCGAATCCTGCCTCATCGGCTTGCTCGACCGCGGGCTCGGCGGACTCACCGCCGGTGACCGCGCGAAAGTGCTGCGCGTCGTGGCAGCAGCGCGGGTGCAGAAGCTGCCGCTGCTGGCCGCCCACTTCGCCAGACTCCACGGCTACCTCGGCACCGGACGCCTCGGGTACGGCGAAAGCCACGTCACCCAGGACGCAATTTCGACGCTGGTGGAAATCGCATTAGCGACTCACCAGCTCCGCCACGGCCACGAAACCGGAACATTGAGCATCGACGCCATCGGCACTGTGCGCCGCGCCTACGAGCCGGTTGGGAATCTTCGGCTGCGCGGGTGGGCGTCTGAGCCGCTTCTCACCGCGTCCGGCTATAGCGGGGTCATCACCTATCTGGTGGACGAACGCGACGGCCGCGTCTGGGAGCTGTCCTCCGTTCTCCCCGGCGACAGCGCGCAGATCGCTCAGTCCTACAACGGCGACACCGGACTGGGCCAGTTAGGGCTCCCACACTGCGACGTCGCTCGTACCGGCCTCCTGCTCACCAACGCCACGGCCTCCGCCGACGGCAGGCTAGGCCGCGGTAAGAAACTCCGCGTCAGCGCACGCACCCCGGACACAGATGCCGTTCCGGCGCAGGACTGGTGGTTCGGCGACGCCGTCCTGCGGGGAATCGAGGACGACGGACTCCACCCAATATTCGTGTTCGACACCGACGAGGGGCCACTGCGCTGCCAGGCCAGCCCCACCGCTGAACGCATCGGCAGCCCCGCCTTGAGGACTCTGGCCAGTGCGAACAACGTGCAGGTGCAACTTCGCCTGCGCCAGCGCCACGCCCAGGAACCGGGCAGCGCCCCATGGATCCTCATCGGTGTCGCTCACGACAAAACCTGGGTGTTCCCCGGCCTCGACCGCCCCAACAACCACTGGCTCGGCGTCCCCAAGGACGCGGAACTGGTAGCTGTCCCCTTCTCACAAATCGAACCGGAAACGGTACTGCAACGGTGGCGAGATGCCGTGGCACGTCAGGGCCGACGCGCGGTGACCGGTACGAACCGCGAACGGGTCATGGCCGATGCCGCGTGGCTGCGCTCTCACGCCAGCGGCCACCGAGCCGACCTCCTCGAGAAGCTTGCCGACGCCGCCGCCACCGGCTCCCACGATTTCGATGGCCGCTTCCGCCCCGACCCCCGCGACATCCCCCGCCGCTGGGCCGCCGTCGCCGCGGTGTGCTGACCTCTGAGCTGCGAACTCCAGCCGAACTCCAGATGTTAACCCCCAAATCCTAGATGTTAACCCTAAAACTTAGTTTCCCCTGGTCGCCGAAAATCAGCCGACAATGCCCACCTGGGGTAACTAAGTTTTGGGGTTAACATCTGGCAGGGGCTAACAACTGGGGCTAACAACTAGAGTTCACATCTGCGACGCCCACACCCACCGCCACCGCCTACTGCACCAACCGTTCACCAATGAGCCCGCTGGCCGCCAGTGCCTGGCGAACCTCGGCGAGGAACCGGCCGGGGTACTTGCGCACAAACCAGGGCGCATAGCGGAGAAACACGTAGCCACGGTTTCCGATGGATTTTTGCCGGTTGAATTCGTCTTGGCGGACTTTCTCGGCATCGGGCCCGGAGTATTTCTGTCCTCCGTCGATTTCGATCACAAGCCAGCTGTCGATGAGTAGGTCAACGTAGTCTCCACCGATTTTGTACTGGGCTTGGACAGGCCCAATACCGGCTTCGATGATCAGCCCCCGAGCGAGTGATTCGTAGGGCGAATCAGAGTCCGGGATGGCATGTTCAAGGCACCGGCGGGCAGTCCTAATCCCCTTGGCGCGCCCCATTCGCTGGATTCCGCGCAGGATCTCGGAGCGTTCGATTCCGCGGCGTAGCAGGTAGTCGGCGGCGATGAGGCCTTCGAGGAAGCCGTGGTGGCGGGCGATGTCAATGAAGGTGCGCACGGGACTGGTGACTGGATGTCCCTCGTACATCACCACGTCACTCGGCTGGATATGTGAATGCCGAAATTCGTAGTTTCCGGAGGCCATCCGGCTGCGTGATACGCCGCGGGACGGAAGACTCACCTCGACTTTCTCCTCGGTGCTGGCTATGACCCATCTTCCGAGTTTCCGTGCGGCGGACCGCCCCGTGAGAATGGCGGTGGTGCTCACCATGGCGGCGGCTTCGACGCGCAGCCACTGCTGTTCGTGATATTCGAGTTCCTCCCACAGTTCACGCGGGTAGTGGATGAGCGCCGCGAGCTCCTCAACGTCGCCCTGAAAATCTTCATCGGCCACACGCCTATCGACGATCCCCGCCCGCAACTCCCCCTTCCTCATTTCCCATCTCTTCAGTTCTTCCTGGTTTTCTCTATCTCTCCCCATACCCACTTAGACTCCACCGCCCCCAAACCGGTTCCGCCGCCGATTTAGATTCACGGAGCCCGCCCAGTCCGCACCAGCAAATAGACAGCTTGGTCCACTTTTTGCTAGAGCCACAGACCACCGGCACCGAAAAGTGCTTGCGGGCACCCAGACCCCCTCCTAACTTGGTGCCATGACAAACGAGCAGAAGACCCGATACGACAACAGTGCAGCAAACGACTGGTCCTTCGACACCCGCGCGATCCACGCGGGCCAGAGCGTCGACAACGGTGCCGGCGCCAGAAACCAGCCGATCTACATGACCACGTCGTATGTGTTCGACGACACCCAGCACGCGCAGGACCGCTTCGCACTCGCGGATCCGGGCCCGATTTACACGCGCATTACCAACCCGACGCAGGAGGCGCTGGAGAATCGGCTGGCGTCGCTCGAGGGAGGTGTTGCAGCGGTGGCGTTCGCATCCGGCATGGCGGCGGAGACTGCGGCGATCACGAACCTGGCGAGTGCGGGCGACCACATCGTCACCTCGCCGCGCCTCTACGGCGGCACGGAGACGCTCTTCGAGGTGACGCTTCCCCGCCTGGGCATCGAGGTCAGCTTCGTCGACAACCCGGACGACCCGGCTAGCTGGCAGGCGGCGGTGAAGCCGAACACGAAGGCGTTTTACGCCGAGACCTTCGGCAACCCGATCGCGGATGTGCTGGACATCCCGGCAGTGGCAGAGGTCGCACATGCCAACCAGGTCCCGCTGATCGTGGACAACACCATGGCCACCGCGGCGATCGTCCGGCCGCTTGAGCTGGGCGCGGACATCGTCGTCGTGTCCACCACGAAGTTCTACACCGGCAACGGCGCAGCACTCGGCGGCGCGCTTATCGACGGCGGCTCCTTCGACTGGACCGTCACCCGCGACGGTGAACCGGTATTCCCCTATTTCGTCAACCCTGACCCCGCCTACCACGGTCTCGTCTACGCGGACTTGGGTGCGCCAGCATTCGCGGTGAAGGCACGCGCGGGTATCTTGCGTGACACAGGCGCGGCCATCTCGCCGTTCAATGCCTGGGTGGCGCTGCAGGGGATGGATACGCTGGGCCTGCGCGTCGATAAGCATAATGCGAATGCCCTGAAGGTCGCGGAATACCTGGCGGGCAAGGACGAGGTCGCGCACGTGAATTTCGCGGGCCTGCCGGATTCGCCGCACTACGCGACGAAGGAGAAGCTCGGCCTGAAGTACACCGGCTCCGTGCTGTCCTTCGATCTGGCGGGCGACGCGAACGACAAGGCCCAGGCGTGGAAATTCATCGACGCGCTGAAGCTGCACTCCAACCTGGCCAATATCGGCGATGTCCGCTCGCTCGTCGTCCACCCGGCGACCACGACGCACTCGCAGTCCAACGAAGCCGGCCTTAAGCGCGCGGGCATCACGCAGGCGACGATCCGCCTGTCCGTCGGCATCGAAGACATCGACGACATCTTGGCTGACCTCGACCGCGGCTTCGAGGCCATCGCATGATAGACCTCCCGCCCGAAGGCGAGCTCGCCACGCAACAGATCGGCGACGTTTGCACAGAAGCCGGCGCCACGATCCGCGACGTGCACATCGCTTATCGACGTTGGGGCGCCTTCACCGGCAACCCCCACGGCCGCAATAACCTCATCCTGGTCGAGCACGCCCTGACCGGCGATTCGAACGCCGCCGGGTGGTGGGAGGATCTCATCGGCCCCGGAGCGCCGCTGGACACCGACCGTTTCTGTGTCATGTGCACGAATGTTCTCGGCGGCTGCGCCGGCTCGACCGGCCCGTCGAGTGAGCATCCCGACGGTGGGGCGTGGGGGTCGCGCTTCCCTGCCATCTCCATCCGCGACCAAGTGCGCGCTGAGGCGCAGTTCCTGGAGAGTCTCGGGATCAACAGTATGCACGCCATCGTCGGCGGCTCCATGGGTGGGGCACGCGCGTTGGAGTGGACGCTCATGTACCCGGACTGGCCGAATTATTCCTGCGTGATCGCCATGTCCGCGCGGGCGTCGGCGTGGCAGATCGGCATCCAGACAGCGCAGATCACCTCCATCGTGCGTGACCCGGACTGGCAGGGCGGGGACTACCACGGCACCGGCCGTTCCCCCGACGCAGGCCTTGCCGCCGCCCGCCGGATCGCCCACCTGACCTACCGCGGCGAACTGGAAATCGACGAACGCTTCGGCACCATGGCCCAGCCCGGCGAAAACCCGCTCGGCGCCTACCGCGACGAAAACCAGCGCTTCGCCGTGCAGAGCTACCTCGATCACCAGGGCAAACAACTGGTCGAGCGTTTCGACGCCGGCTCGTACGTCGCCATCACCGAATCCCTCTCCCGCCACGACATCGGCCGCGGACGCGGCGGACTCAACCGCGCGCTGGCGCAGATCAGCGTTCCCACCATGGTCGTCGGTGTGGACACCGACATCCTCTACCCGTTCCACCAGCAGGAGCACCTGTCCCGCAATATCGGGAACCTGCTGGCCATGAACAAGATCGTCTCCCCCGTCGGCCACGACGCCTTCTTAGTGGAGACCCGCCAGATGGGCCACATCCTGCGCAACTTCATCACGCTGGCCGACCAGACCCCGTCCGCGACGGACCTGGCCAAGCAGCGCGGCAACTACGAGATTTAGCCCACGAGCAGCGCGTATGTGCAGATCTAGGTGTTCGGCTCCGTCCTGTAGTCGCCGTGCAGCGGGTACTTGAACCACATTGAATTAGGGTGCTGCAATCGCACATGCATCATGTCGCGGTGGTCCAGAGTGTCTTCATCGAGAATCTCCTGCCACTTCGCGCGGCCGAGAAGGAACTGGTCCACGTGGTCGCGCCAACTTTCCGAAAATTCCCTGGTGAGAGCAAGCGCGGTTGAGGAAATATTCAAGTACTGGTCCAGGTCGATCATCCCCAGCATGTAGCCCATTCGGGCAACGCGGGCAGCGCGTCCGATTTCCCAGCCGGCAAGGGTGCTCGGAAGCTTCTGCGGGATCAGTTTCTCGCTGTGTTCTTGGGTGTACAGATCCAGCCAGTTTCCGAGGTCCTCTCGAACGACTTCTTCTGGAATCTCAGTTTGCTGGAAGTCAGCCACCGCCATTTCTATGATTTGCGAGGCCGCATCGTCGCGCTCCTTCACAGGTCGACCTGCAAGCTGCTGTATGTAGGGGCGCATCGCGACGTATTCATGGTCTACCGGGTTGGACAACAGAATGGACACCGTTTCCAACAGCTCATCGCTGGACGTGATGCCCCACTGCTGTTCCAACATCGTGGAGATCATCGCGAACATCTCTTGGTCCTCCGGCGTGCTCTGTGCTGCCACGACTTTTGGAGGCGCGTCCGCCGCTGTCGGTTCACTTTCACCGAACGGCATCATGAGCGAAATACCGAGGCCTACCTCGACAGGGAGTGAGCCCGTTTCAACATGGCTGAAGTCCCCTTTAGAAGGATCGACCGACCACTCCATGAACTCCTCGTAGCTGTTAGTCAGCCCCAGGATTACAGAGGCACGAAGAGAATACTTGCCCTTTTTCTTATTCTTTTCCTTCTTGCGTCCAAACACGACTCGAGGTTAACGCAATAAATGTGGCTCCACACACAGTTAGGCGCACAGTTCGAGAGCGTCACTGATAGTGACTCTTCCGCCATCAAACGAAGCGATGAGCGCTTTGCCCATGCCGACCCAGCCGATGAAGGGATCGCTGGACAGCACGACGCGTTGGTGGACATGGCCGAGCAACCATGCGTCATAACTGCACGCAGTGAGTTCATCCACCGTGCACGGCATGCAGGCGTGATTCGAGTACTCACCGGTGACGGAGCTGTGCAACAGACCGAGATTCGGCGCGCCCTCAACGGGAGCCGGGAAATCTGGGACGACGGTGCGCGGGTCGCGGTCAATCTCGACTGCTGCTGTGTGCAGAGCCCACTGCCCGACCCGGATTGTCTGGGGCTCGATCCCCGCAACGATCACACCTTCAGGGATCACACCCGTCAGGTCGTGGTGCACATCGTGGTTTCCGGCGATGAACACGACCGACTCGAAGAGCTCGAGGCCCCGCTCGAAGAACTGCGTGACCTCGGTGTAGGTGTGGTCGGTGAACCGCTTCCGGTCGATGACATCACCAAGCATCACCAGGTGGCGCGCGCCCGATTCGGCGCCACGGTCGAGAGCACTTAACGCCCACGCAATGCCGGGGCCGGTCTTCTTGTCGTCTTTCTGCTTACGCCCGAGGTGGATATCAGCGAGGACAAGAATCGGTTCCATGACTGCCAGAATATCCCCGATCGGGCGTGCCGACTACCGCGCCTGGTGGCTCGCGCGCGCCTGCCACCAACGGATGAGAACGAGCACAGCAGTCGACGTTCCCACACCGATCAGCGTCATCGCCATCGCCTCCGCGCGGTGGCCCTGCTCGAACTGATTCATGATCCAGGGAGCGAGCAAGTTGATGCGTGTCGGACGGATCAGCGACGACATGACCAGTTCGCGAATGCCCACGAAGAATGCGAGCAACCAGCCGGCGAAGATGCCGGGGGCGAGCATCGGAATCGTGATGCGCGTGAATGTCTGCCAGGACGTCGCACCGGAGACTGCGGACGCCTCCGCAAGCGTCGGCGACATCGCCGCGGCGGAGGTCTTGATATTCTGCACGGCCATTGGCACGAAGAGCACCGTGAACGCCATCACCAGGATGATCTGGGTGCCGTACGGCGAGATCGGCAACCACGGCGCGTTCCACAGCAAGATGAAGCCAATCGCTAGGACGATGCCCGGGACGGTGTCCGGAGCGACAGCGAGGAAATCGCTCACCCGGGCGGGCAAACGGCGGCTGCGCATGGTGAAGATCGTCACGGCCAAGGCGAGCAGGACCGCAGTTGTCGCACCGATCGCGCCGAGCACGATCGAACGAGTCAGCGCCTCCTGGCCCGAGGGCATCTGCAAGACGATCTTGAAATAGTCGAAAGTGAGGTTATTCGGTGTCGGCGGCTTCGACCGAAGAATCGTCATCGACGCCAGAATGATCGAAATGTACGGGATGAACACGCTCAGCGTGAACACGATCAAGGTGTAAATCCACGCGAAGAACATGCCGATCTTCGACGGACGCAGCTGCACCGGCCGGGACACACGGCCGCCCGCCGCCAGGTCCGCGCGCACCGCCCACTGCTGGATCGCCCACGCCAGGACACCCAATGTGAAAAGCACGCTTGACGACGCCGCCGCTTTCGAGAAATTCAACGGATCGATCGTCACATCCTGGTAGATGGACGAGACCAGCACCGGGTAGCCGATCGCATTGCCCAAAGTGACAGGCGTGCCGAACTCGCCGGCAGCCTTGATGAAGACAATGAGTGCACCGAGCGAATACGGCCCGAGCACGATCGGTGCCACCACTCGGCTGAACTGCTGCCAGCGGCTCGCGCCGGCGACCTGCGCCATCTCCAACTGGGAGGCCGGGATGGACGCGAAAGCATTGCGGAGAATCAGGTACAGGAACGGGAAGAGCTCCGCCGCCATGATGAAGCCCATGCCCCAGACGGAGTTGATGGCGGACCGGGCCGCGTCGCCAGGCGTGGAGCCGAGCAGCATATCGGCGACGCCGCGCAAGCGGGTGAAATCCATCCACGCCATCGCAGCCGCAAACGGCGGAGTCATGAACGGCACCATTACCAGCACTTCCACCCACCCGGCGCGGCGCATCGGCGTCCACGCACGGAAGAAGGCCAGCGGTGCCGCGAAGAGGGTGGCAAAGAAGACAACGAGGATCGAGAGCCACACCGTGTTCCCGATGATCCGGATCATCTCCGGACGGAACAGGGTATGCAGCGCAGACTCCTCACCGCGGTAGCCAGTCACCGCGGTCACCAAAACGGAGATCAGCGGCGCCGCCACCAGAACCAGCAGGATCAGCAGCACCGGATACACTCCGGCGTTAGCTCTCATCCTCGTCTTCATTTCTCCGGTACTGCTCCCCTACGTCGTGCTACTTGGTGTGTTTAGAGGTAACGCTCAGCGAACTTCTCGCGGAGGCCCTTCGATTCCTTGGAGATCGCACCCCAGTCATCGGAGATCTGCTTGATGTCCTCGAGCTTCGGGCCGTTCTTCGGATCGACATTCTTGTTCGCCGGGATCATGTTCTTGGAAGCGGAGATCTGCTGAGCTTCCTCAGAGAACATGAAGTCGACGAAGGCCTTTGCCGCATCCATGTTGTCGGCGGTCTTCATGATCATGACCGGACGCGGGGTGACCGTGGTGCCAGAAGACGGGATGACGACCTCGAGCGGTTCACCCTTGCCCTTAGCCGAGTATGCGGAGTAGTCGACACCGCCAAGGACGATGCCCTTGGAACCGGAGGTGACCTGGTCGAGTGCCGGGCCGTTAGCGCCCTGGACGATCATGCCGTTGTCGAAGAGCTTGTCGAAGAACTCCCAAGTCTTGTCCTCGCCCCACTCGGTGACCATGGCGGTGACCAAGTCAGCGGCGGTACCGGACTCGCGCGGATCAGGCATGATCACCTGGTCCTTGTACTTCTCGTCGGCAAGATCCTCCCAGTCCTTCGGGATATCGGAGACGACATCGGTGTTGGCCACGAGTGCCAGCGCGGAACCGTCGCGGCCGTGGAAGGAGTCGTCCTCAGCATTCCACTTCTCGTTGGCGTTCTCGATATTCTCCGGCTTGTACGACTCGAGGGAGCCGGCTTCTGCCTGCTTGTTGGCGGCGCTCCAGGAAGCGAGGTAGACGACATCGGCCTGCGGGTTGCCCTCTTCAGCCTTGATCTTCGCGGTGACCTCACCGGTGGTGCCGGCAAAGACGTTGACGGTCACGCCGGTGCGGTCCTGGAATTCCTTGACCAGGGCATCGGTCAGACCCTGCGGGTTCGCGGAGTAGTAATCGAGGGAGCCGGACAGGCCTTCCGGAGCCTTCCATTGATCCGCGGTGACGGTGTCATTGTTATCGGCAGACGGCTCGGCGGTGTCAGTGGATTCAACAGAGCCGCAGGCGACGAGGCCGAAAGCGGCGGTCATGCCGACGAGAGCGGCAGCAAGCTTCTTCATGGGGATGAAACTCCTTGTTCAGGAAACGGGAAAAGATTAGGAATGTGAGGTGACCGTCAGCAAAACGCTGTCGCCGCGGCCGAGGCGGTGCCGCGAGTAGGCCAGCCATGGATCTGGTGCGCCAGGCACCACACAGCGGACCTCGTAGCGTCCACCGGTGTATTGGCTCTCCACCACCTCGCCGATGATGGAGTTCGCCGGGACAGAATCCGGTCGCTTTCCATCCAGCGGGGTGACCTCCAGGTCTTCCGGACGGTTCGCCGGAAGAGACTCGTGAGTATTGGTCACACCCACGAACCCGGCGACGAAGTCGTCCGCCGGGTGGTCGTACAGTTCAACCGGGTCGGCGAACTGGCAGACATTGCCAGCGTTCATCACCGCGACCCGATCCGACATAGCCAGCGCCTCAGACTGGTCGTGGGTCACGTAGATCACCGTCAGGTTCAACTCATAGGCCAAACGCGTCAGCTCCGAGCGGATCTGGGTGCGCAGAGCCGCGTCCAGCGCCGACAGAGGCTCGTCCATGAGCAGCAACTCCGGGTCGGACACCAGGGCGCGCGCAATAGCCACACGCTGCTGCTGACCGCCGGACAGCTCATTCGGGCGCTGCTCAGCCTTCGCGCCGATGCCGACCATGTCCATGGCCCGTGCGACACGTTCTTCGCGTTCCGCCTTGGACACCTTCTGGTTGCCGGTGGTCAGCGGGAATTCCACATTTTTCGCCACCGTCATGTGAGGCCACAACGCGAGATCCTGGAACACCATCGACAAATTGCGCTTGTTCACTGGGACGTTCGTGTTCGGCCCGAAGACTTCGCGGCCAGCAAATTCGATCACACCGGCATCCGGGGTTTCGAGCCCTGCAATGCAGCGCAGCATCGTCGACTTACCGCAACCCGAGGGCCCGAGAATCGAAACGAATTCGCCCTTCTCGATGTCGAGCGACGTCTCGTGCAAACCTGTGCCGTCCGGGAATTCGCGCCGGACCTCACGCAGAGAAACCTGGGGGACACTCATTACTGCCACCCTCCAGCAAGAACGACCTGCGCCTTGACCTGGTGGTCAGAAGCTAAAGAACGCGAAAAATGGGCCCGATTGAAGTTTTGCACCGCGCTGAGCGTAGGGGCGGCTCTTTACATTTCTGGGAAATTAACGTGAATTCCATCTGAATTTCGTGGGGGCGCAAGAAACTCTCATTAGACTCAATCCCCCCTTCTAAGACGCATCTCGGAAGCGATCTAACTCCCCAGCGCATCCACCGACACGGCGAGCCACACAAGGGCGGCACCAGCGGCACCAGTAAAAATCGCGTCGAAGCGGCGGGAGCGCACCGCCAGCAGGCCCATGACCTGCGAGTCGCAGGTGAGACGGCAGACGGTGAGCCACAGCATCGCGGCGCCGAGTGTGAAAGTGGCGCGGCGCCAGTGCTCCGTCACGGCGAACAGGGTGGCGATCAGAAAACCGACGACGAACAGCCCCACGAGCACTTGCTGGACGCGCACCGGCAACGTGGACGGTGCGTTGCCGATGTCGTGCGGGTTGTCCAAGCTCGGCGGCACCGGGCCGTTCACCGCGGTCGAGCCTGACGAGGCGCGCGAATTTGCCGGCTGCGGATCAACTGCCGGAAACTCAGCGCGCTTCAGCGGGTCACCGTTACTCGGCTGCTGCAAGCCGCTCGGCCCTTTCGACGATATTGCGCACCAGGAAGGTTCGGGTCATGGGGCCGACACCGCCCGGGTTCGGGGAGACCCAGCCGGCCTTCTCCCAGACGTCGGGGTGGACGTCGCCGGTGGTCTTGCCGTCGACACGCGAAACGCCGACGTCGAGCACAGCAGCGCCTTCCTTGATCATGTCGGCGGTGATCATGTGGGGCTTGCCGGCAGCGGCGATGATGACGTCGGCGCGGCGGGTCTCAGCGGCCAAATCCTTCGTGCCGGTGTGGCACAGCACCGCGGTGGAGTTGATGTCGCGCTTGGTCAGCATGAGGCCGATCGGGCGGCCGACGGTCACGCCGCGGCCGATGACGCACACGATCGCACCGTTGAGATCCACGCCGAAGCGCTCGAGCAGGGCAAGCGAACCATTCGGGGTGCATGGCAGCGGCGCGGGCTCGTTGAGCACGAGACGGCCGAGGTTGACCGGGTGGAGGCCGTCGGCATCCTTGTCCGGGTCGATGAGGCCCAGCACGCGGTTCTCATCCAGGTGCTTCGGCAGGGGCAGCTGCACGATGTAGCCGGTGACGGCGTCGTCGTTATTCAGCTCCTCGATCACCGCATCGAGCTCTTCTTGCGTCGTGTCTTCCGGCAGCTCCTTCATGATCGACGCGATGCCCAGCTGCTCGCAGTCCTTGTGCTTCATGCGCACGTAGTTCTGGCTGGCTGGGTCCTCGCCGACGAGCACCGTGGCCAAGCCCGGCGTGATGCCTTTTTCCTTGAGGGCCTCGACCCGCTTGGCCAGGTCCGCGAAAATCTCCTCGCGGTAGAGTTTTCCGTCCAATTTGATCGCAGTCACGCGCACCATCTTAGACTTGGGCGCGTGCTCCACGTGATCTTCGACAATCCCGTCATTCCGCCGAATACCGGCAACGCGATCCGCATGTGCGCGGGCACCGGCGCCACGCTGCACCTCGTGCGCCCCTTGGGCTTTTCGCTCGACGACAAGCACCTGCGCCGCTCCGGGCTCGACTACCACGACCTCGCGCACGTCGAGGTCCACGACGACATCGACGCATGCTTTTCGCTTATCGACGGCCCCATCTACTCCTTCACCACCTCCGCCACCCGTCACTACACGGATGTGGACTACCAGCCCGGCACCGCCCTGTTGTTCGGGACCGAGCCGACTGGTCTGCCCCGCGAGCACTCCCACCACAAGCGCGTGACCGACCAGCTGCGCATTCCGATGCTTCCCGGTCGACGGTCGATGAACCTGTCCAATTCCGCCGCTGTGGCCACCTACGAGGCTTGGCGGCAGCTCGGGTTCCCCGGCGGAGTGTGACTGCTGAACGGCTCGGCTTTCCTAGTTATCGCCGAGCGGCGGGAGCTCACGGGAGCTAGCGCGCACTTTTCGCGGGCACTCCTGAGAAAATCAACACCCAGGATATGCGACTTCGCGCATAGATGCAGGTAGAACGTATTTGACGGAATTTTCCGCGAACCTCGGATGTCGATTTTTTCAGGCATCGAAGTTTGAGCCAGTGGAAAATTGGTTTTCTTGCTCCGCGAAAGCCGGGAGCTCGCGGGCGCTTAGTTCCGCGACCACCGCCCACGCATCTGCCGTGTCCAAGTCGCGCGCAGTCATTTTCACCGGTCCGGGCACGAGGTCGAAGCGGACGTGAGCCAGATTCATCATGCTTTGCACCGGCCCCTGCCGGTAGGTGATCTCCTGGATGTGGGAAACGTCGATGAATTCGAACTGGCGACTGAGCAGACCGTGACTGGTGGTGGCCCACACGCTCGCATCCGGGGCGGGGCGGAGGGAGAGGGCTTGGCGGGAGGCGTCGATAGGCGATGGCACGCGTGCGCGCTTCGGTGAGCGGATATCCCACGTAGGCGCGGTGACGTGCTCGGGAGTAAGAGGGCTGAGTGCGGTGATGAGGCCCACCGCCTGCTCACGCGAGCCGATCGGCAGCAGGCGCGACGTGCCCGATTTCTTGTTCGTCTCGCTGCCGTACCCGGCGATATTCACCGACACAGCCCACCACCCGAACGGCCGCCACAACATCGGCTGGTACAACCTGACCGCGTGGATCCGGTCGAGCGGCACCGCCTGCCTGCGCCGGTTGGCCAGCCCGTACGACAGATTCAGCACTCCCTGGTCCAACGTCGCCGTGTAGCGCCAGGACTGGTCGATCTGGTTCCAGATCTGCGGGATGAAGCCGACCAGGACCGGGAAGACCACCGCGAAGGTGACCTCGGTGAGCACCGGCAGCAACGACATGACCACGGTGAACACTGTGGATAGTCGCAGCGCCGCACCGGCGAGCGAGCGGGCGACCGGAATCGGCGGAATGAGCGCGGGCGCGGCAAGCGTGGTGGGACCGGTCTCGCTGGTAGCACCGTCGGGCTCGGCCGCAGCTTTTTCTGCCTCGGCCGGCGTCATCTCCGCGTCCGGACCTTCAGCGGCGATGCGGTGGAGGAGCTCGCGGCGTAAAGTATCAGCCTCGGACCTGGACACGTAGCCGATCTCGATGGCGGAATCGGATCCGCCGGCTGCTTCGACCCGCACGGCGGCGAGTCCGAACAGGCGGGGCGCGAACGGCTCGATGACGTCGACGGCTTGAATCCGGTTGTAGCGGGTGGCACGGACTTTGGTGCTGATCAGCCCGCTGCGCATCTCCACCTCGTCCTCGCCGAGACGGAAACCGATACGCGACCACCACAGTTGGGACAGCGCAAGCACTCCCACCAGCACCGCCACGATCACACCCGCGATTCGCGCGATCTCTGCCGTTGACCACGATTCCGCTGTCCCGCGCTCAATACCTTCGAGGACAGTGGTGGTGAAGTTGAACACCAGCAGTGTGGCGAGTGCAGCGGCGACCGCCCAGACGCGGAGGAAGGGGGTGAGGCGGTGGACGCGTCGATAAGCGAATGCGTTGGGGGACGTCACAGGCCGCTCATCCGCTCGCGCGCGTTGACGGCGAGGCGCTCGCGCAATGCGTCGGCCTCTGCCGCTTCGAGGCCGGGGATTTTCGCGTCGGTCGAGGCCGACGCGGTGTGGAGCGTGACGCCTTTGAGGCCGAGCGGGCGCGTGAATGGCCCGGTGGTGACGTCCACGAATTGGATGCGGCCGTACGGCACGACCGTGAATGTCTGGAACATCTTGCCCTTGGAAATCAGCAGCTCATTGTCCGTTTCGAGCCAACCGAGATTGCGCACGCGCAGCGGAATCATGATCGCCTGGAACACGAACCACACGCCCGTGACCGCCGCGCCGGTCCACCACCAGCCGCCGAGCGCGAATTGCGCCGCGAGGAAGCCACCCGCGATGACGAGCGCCCACATGATCTGGGCGATGTAGCGCGCCGCGATGAGCTTCCGGGAGACCGGGTTCATCGCGGAGGCGGAGGTGGGCAGAGCGGGCGCAGGGGCGTCGTCAAGCGCGTGCTTGGCGCGCGTGCGCGGCTCGGACGGTTGCTCCATGGGCGCTACCCTACCGCGCGGTGACCTCGCCGAATTTACGGGCGACCGGCGCGAGCACCGCCGGCTTCGTTGCCACCCACGCACCCGTAATGACCGCGAGCGAGACCGCGAAAATGATGAAGCCGAGCCAATTATTGGCATACACATCGGGGTTCACGTCCCCGCGCGCGGCATACATGTTGTTCAGGTTTCGCAACACACCCGTGGCCAGCACCAACACCACGTGAATGACGACGAACAGCAGGAAGTAGATCATCACCGGGAAGTGGATCTTGCGCGCCACAGCCGCCGGGAAGATCTTATTCGCCGTCTTCCATTCGTTCTTCCACCAGTAACTCATGCGCACACCCGACGCGATCGCCAGCGGCGCCGCGATGAACACCGTGACGAAGTACGCCAGCTGCTGCAACGCGTTGTAATTCACCCACGCGTTCTCCGTCGGCCAATCCAGACTCAGGTACTGCAGACCCGCCGACAACGCATTCGGGAACACCTCCCAGCTCGTCGGCACCACGCGCATCCACTGGCCTGTCGCCGCGAGAAGCACCACGAAGATCACACCGTTGACAATCCACAGCACATCCAGCATCAAGTGGATCCACAACGTCAGGCTGATCTTCTTCCCGCCGCGCTTCGGCCGCCAGTACGCGTCCGGTTTACGCTGCGTGCGCACCTGCCAACCCGTCTTCACGATCAACGCCATAAAGAACATATTGAAAAAGTGCGACCAGCCGACCCACGCCGGCAGCCCCACCGGCGCGTTCTCCGGCAGCGTGTTCTCACCCGGGAAGCGCGCCACGAAGTCCTGCCCCGCACCGCTGGCCAGAAACGCCCTCGACGCCACAACGGCCAGCGCCAACAGCGCCACCGCGCCCAGCACGCCGAACACAGCTAATCGACGCCAACCTGTCGGCTTCGCACCCGTCGTCTTCACATTGGTCGGCTTGGGTCCAGTCGGGTTTTTTGGTGCCGCGGGCTGCGCGGTGGCTGCGGGCTGCGCGGTGGCTGCGGGCTTGCTCGCGTCTGGCTTGCTCACAGCCGCCGGTGTCGCGGTGGATGCGGGTTTCGCGCTTCCCGGTGCGGCCGGTGCGGCGGGCGATTTAGGAGCGGAAGCCCCAGGTGCAGCCGGTGCTGCGGGCGGTTTAGGAGCGGCCCCGCCAGGAGCTGCCGGTACGGCGGGAACAGCGGGAGGTTTCGGCACCGAGTTTTCTGGTGCAGCCGGGGCCTTCTCGGGCGCATCCGCGGTGGGAGCGGCCGGTGGCTTCGGTGCTGCAGGCGGCTTCGGCGCGGCTGGGTCCTCCGGGGGTTTAGGAGCAGCCGGTGGTGCAGGGACCGCGGGTGCGTTCGGGGCAGAAGAATCCGGCGCCTGAGGCGCGGCGGGTGGCTTGGGAGCGGCCGGAACGTCGTGGGGCGATGCTGCCTTCGGAATATTGTTGCTAGTCATCGCTGCTTAGATTATCCAAGCCGGTCAGTTGGGTGGAATCGAACCTAGTGCGGTGAGGGGTGCGGTACTATATTCGGTACCACTCAGACATGGGGTCAAGTATCGAAGAGATCTTGAGAATTCACATGAACGCTGACAAATACACCTATCAGGTTGGCTGGCCCCAGGAGGACGAGCAGTTCGTTGCAACGGTCCGGGAGTTCCCGTCGCTGTCCTGGCTGGACGATTCCCGAGGGGCCGCCGAAAAAGGCATCCTTTCCCTCGTCGAGGAGGTTTTGGCGGACCTTTTAGAAAGCGGCGATCCAGTCCCACAACCGCTTGGGATGCGTGAGTTCTCCGGGCGATTCAATGTCCGCATTTCACCGTCGCTCCACCGGAAGCTCGTTGACGAAGCTGAAAATGAGGGGATCTCGCTCAATGCCCTCGTGACCCAAAAGCTGGCCTCTGCCTGAGGCTGAGAAAAACATCTGGAACGCACCAACGGGTGAATCTGTTTACATCGGCGACCCCTGCACGAAATCACGAAAATGGCCTGAGCTGGACTTATATACGTCGGCGCATGTCGCGAATGTAAACAGATTCACCGGTTGGTCCGGACCAACGGTTCAAAATCACTCATCGGGCCGGAGCAGTGGCAAAGATTCACCGCTTGGTGCAGACTATCGGCGCGAACCTACCGGAAATCGCGGGACCCGCGGCTGAGCCACTCCCCCATCTCCAACGGCTCGAGCTTGTCGGCGAGCACGCTGACGGCGCCGGACGCGTTCTCGACGATGCCGCGGACGATGAGGGCTTTGGCGGTACGGGCAAGGATCTTCTGCCGGTTCCACAGGCCTTTGGGGATGATGATGTTGGTCAGGCCGGTCTCGTCTTCCATGCCGAGGAAGGTCACACCACCAGCGGTGCGCGGGGCTTGGCGGTGAGTGACCACGCCGGCGACGCGGATACGGGTGCCGTCGGGAATGCGTTTCAGGTCTGCGGCGGTTAGAACGTTGCATCTGGTCAAAGCATCACGCAGCATGTCCATCGGCATGAGGCCGGGGGTGATGCCGGTGGCGGCGATGTCGGCGGCCATGAGTTCGAAGGAGTTCATGCCGGGGAGGGCGGGGGCGTCGATAGCTGAGAGGCCGGGCAGCATGCCGTCGCGTTCGGTCGCGGCGACGCCGGCTTGCCAGAGGGCCTGGCGGCGGTCGACACCAAAGCAATCCAGCGCCCCCGCACGAGCCAGCGCTTCGACGTGCTCGACAGACAGATCCGCGCGGCGGGACAGGTCCGGGATACCGGTGAAAGCGCTGGAAGCCTGGGCAGTCTCAATCCGTTCAGCGGCTTTCGCACCTAGTCCCTTGATCAGGTTCAACCCGACGCGGATGGTGCCGGAATCGACGCAGCGGGCCTCAACGCCAGAAGCATTCACGTTGACGGGCAGGACGGTGATGCCATGGCGGCGGGCATCCTGAATCAGGGACTGCGGGGAGTAAAAGCCCATCGGCTGGGCGCGCAGGAGTCCGACGCAGAACTCGGCCGGGTAATAGCGCTTGAACCAGGCGGAGAAATACACCAGGGATGCAAACGATTGGGAGTGAGATTCGGGGAAGCCGTAGGCGGCGAACGCGACGATCTTCTGCCACAGGCGGTCGGCCGTAGCGTCATCGATCCGGTTCGTGGACCAGCACCCGTCAAAGAACCGTTCACGAAGAGCGGCCATCTTCGCAGGCGAGCGCTTGGAGCCCATGGCGCGGCGTAAGGAATCAGCCTCAGCGCCGGTGAAGCCGGCGGCGTCGACGGCGATCTGCATGAGCTGCTCCTGGAACAAAGGAATGCCGAGAGTTTTGCCGAGGGATCGCTCGAGGACGGGGTGCTCGTAGTCGACAGGCTCGAGGCCGTCGCGTCGGCGCAGGTAGGGATGGACGGACCCACCCTGGATCGGGCCGGGCCTGATCAGTGCGACTTCCACGACCAGGTCGAAGAACCGCCGCGGCTTGAGACGCGGCAAGGTATTCAGCTGCGCGCGGGACTCGACCTGGAACACGCCGACGGCATCAGCGCGGCAGAGCATGTCGTACACACTCGGATCGGCAAGGTCGAGTTCCCACAGATGGACCTCACGGCCGGTGGTCTCACGCACGAGGTCGATCATGTGGTGCAGCGCTTCGAGCATGCCTAAGCCGAGCAGGTCGAATTTGACCAGGCCAGCGGCAGCGCAGTCGTCTTTGTCCCACTGCACGACGGACCGGCCCTCCATGCGGGCCCATTCCACCGGCACGACATCGGCGATGGGCCGGTCGCAGATCACCATGCCGCCGGAGTGGATTCCCAGGTGGCGGGGTTGTCCTTTCAGTTGCGCGGCCAAGGACTCGACGCGCTCAGGAGGCGAGGCAATGCCTTTGGACCACGCATCGGCAGCGCCCGCCGGGTAGCCGAGCGCGCGGGCGGCGTCACGCACCGCGCCTTTCGTGCGGTAGGTGATCACGTTGGCCACCTGCGCGGCATTCTCGCGGCCGTAGGTCGCGTAGGTGTACTGGATGACTTCTTCGCGACGGCCGGATTCAATATCAATGTCGATATCGGGCGGCCCGTCGCGGTCCGGCGACAGGAAGCGCTCGAAGAGGAGGCCAGCGGAAATCGGGTCGACATTCGTGATGCCCAGCGCGAAGCACACCGCGGAGTTCGCAGCTGATCCGCGACCTTGGCACAAGATATTGGACTCGCGGCAAAACGAGACGAGGTCATCGACGATCAGGAAATAGCCGGGAAAACCGAGTTGCTCGATGACGCGGAGTTCGTGTTCGATCTGGGCGCGGGCGCGTTCGCGCACGTCGTCAGGGCGCGCGGCGTACCGTTCGCGGCCGCGCTTATCCACCAGGTGCCGCAGCCAGCTCATCTCGTCGTGGCCGTCGGGAGTGGGAAAACGCGGCAACTGCGGCACGACGAGGTCGAGAGTGAACGCGCACTGTTCGGCGAGCTCAACGGTGAATGCGAGGGCGTCGGCGCAGTCGGGGGCCATCGCCAGGAGTTGCTCGCCGGACCGCAGCCAGTTCGCGCCCATCGGGTGCACGTCGCGGTAGGAAGAAGCAATCGCTTGACGACGCCCCAATGCCCTCTTCGCCCCCGCCAATCTCGTCCGCTCCCTAGTCGCCGCACCTGGAGCAGCAGTGATAATGGCGGGGATCTCGGGATGAGCACGCAGTGCGGTGTGGCGGTCAGCGTCTTCCGGAAGCATGGAGATCTCGAATTCCCTGACCGCTCGGTCTATTCCAAAGCATTCGATCAGATCATCGATACGGTCAGCCCAGCGCCACCCAGCCAGGGCAATGCAGGTGCCATCCAATTCAGCAGCGATATCGTGCAAGGGCGGGTAGTACAGCACCCCCTTCTCCCCTCCTGCCATGTGCGCGCGGGCCATCAGACGGGACAGGCGGCGGTACCCCTCGGGGCCGCGGGCGATGAGGGGTAAAGGCGGGGCGCCGATAAGCGAAAGCTCCGCGCCGAAAACCGTAGGGATATCAGCTTCCGCCGCTGCTTCGGCGAATTTGACTGCGCCGTAGAAACCATCCCTGTCCAGCACACCGAGTGCGGAAAGACCGAGCTCACGGGCGCGGGCGACCAACTCTTCAGGTTCGCTCGCCCCGCCGGTATCCGACAGAAAGCTGTACGTGGACACGGCATGAAGTTCGGCGAACGGCACGGTCGGCTGGCCGCGCGGGATGCGCTCGCGGGCTGGTTCGCGGGTGTGGTCGACGGGCACGGGTGTAGGCCCGGGCCGGCCGGAGAGCACGCGCTCCAGCCGCGACCAGGATAGGCCTTCACCACCACGAAAATCCACGCCATCAGGATAGCGCTGATCGAAACTGTGTTCCAATCTAAGATTACTTGGTGTGAACCCAAACTAGACTAAGCGGTACACACGGTGTTACATTCTTCTCACATTCTTTTTACGACGATCAAGAAAGCAGGAAGCGACATGCGCCTGAACCGTGTAATCGCAACCGCAGCAGCCTCCATCCTGGCAGCTACCGGCCTAGTTGCATGCTCCTCTGATTCCGCAGAGGGCGGGGACGACCAGGTCATCCGCATCGGCACCACCGACTCCGACCAGAAGGCTTGGTCTGTGTTCATGGACAAGGCGAAGGAAGAGGGCATCGAACTCGAGCTCGTCCCCTTCACCGAGTACACCCCGGTGAACCCGGCGCTGGCGGAGAACCAGATCGACATCTCCAAGTTCCAGCACATCCTGTACCTGTCGCAGTACAACGCCACCTCCGGCAACGACCTGAAGATCGTCGGCTCCGCCGAGATCAACACTCTCGGCCTGTTCTGGAAGGACCACGACTCGCTCGACGGCATTGAGGGCCAGGAAATCGCCATCCCGAACGACCCGTCGAACCAGGGCCGCGCCATCAACGTTCTCGTCCAGGCTGGCCTGCTCAAGGTCAAGGAGGGTGCCGACAAGCTGAACCCGACCCCGGCCGACATCGACAAGGACGGCTCCAAGGTCGAGGTCACCCCGGTCGACGCATCCCAGACCCCGACGGCCTACAACCAGGGCGACCCGGCGATCATCAACAACAACTGGCTCTCCCGCGCCGGCATCGACGCGTCCACCGCTGTCGCTTCCGACGACCCGAATTCCGAGCTTGCTGAGCCGTACATCAATGTCTTCGCGGTCCGCGCCGAGGACATCGACAACCCGACCTACGAGAAGCTCGTCGAGATCTGGCAGACCCCTGAGGTCACCGATGCCCTCAACGAGGATTCCAACGGCACCGCCGTCCAGGTCCAGAAATCCAAGGAGGACCTGAACAAGATCCTCGACCGCCTCGTGGAGGAAGCGAAGTAATGGCCGAAACAGTCGGCACCAGGATCGAATTCCGGGACGTGAACAAAGTGTTCCGCCCCCGGAGGAAGGGCCCCAGCGTCCACGCGCTGGACAACGTCAATCTCACCGTCGAACCGGGCGAGATCTTGGGCGTGATCGGGTACTCGGGTGCCGGCAAGTCCACGCTCGTGCGCATGATCAACGGGCTGGACACCCCCACCTCGGGACAGGTCTTGCTGGACGGCACCAATATCGTCGGTATGCCAGCTAAGCAGCTGCGCGAGGTACGCCGAAATATCGGCATGATCTTCCAGCAGTTCAACCTGTTCTCGTCGTTGAACGCAGCGGGCAATATTGAATACCCGCTGAAGATGACGAACATGAGCGCCGCTGACCGCAAGGCCCGGGTCGCGGAATTGCTTGACTTCGTCGGCCTTAGCGAGCGCGGGAAGAACTACCCGGAGCAGCTCTCCGGCGGCCAGAAGCAGCGCGTCGGCATTGCCCGCGCGCTCGCCACGAGCCCCTCGCTTTTGCTTGCCGACGAAGCCACCTCCGCCCTCGACCCCGAGACCACCCAGGAAGTCCTGGCTCTGCTCAAGGAAGTCAACGAGCGCACCGGCATCACCATCGTGGTGATCACCCACGAGATGGATGTCATCCGCGCCATCGCCGACAAGGTGGCTGTGATGGAGGACGGCAAGATCGTCGAGCACGGCTCGGTGTACGAGGTCTTCTCCAACCCGCAGACCCAGGTGGCGCACCGCTTTGTGTCCACCAGCCTGCGAAATACCCCGTCGGCCGCTGAAGAACACGAGCTCATGGGCAAGGAAGGCCGCCTGTTCACGGTCGACCTGACCGCCGATTCCGGTTTCTTCTCCGCAGCCGCGAAGCTGCAGGAGCGCGGAGTGAGCCTTGATGTGGTCCACGGTTCCGTGACCACGCTGCAGGACCACTCCTTCGGCAAGATGACCGTCCGCCTGACCGGCGACCGCGAGGCCATCGAGGAGTTCTACTCCACCCTGAGCCAGACCACCACGATCAACGAGATCACAGCTGGCACCACTACAGGACCTACGACAGGATCCACCGCCGTGACGACTGGGGAGGCTCACTAATGACTGCCACGAACGAACTGATTCTCGCCGCCGGCGAGGTCGATTGGGACCGCCTCGGCCCCACCTATCTCAACGCCATCAGCGACACCCTGTTCATGGTGATCATCACCATGATCGTGAGTGGCTTCTTCGGCCTGATCATCGGCCTGTTCCTGTACACCACCCGACAGGGCGGAGTACTACAGAACAAGGTCGTCTACTGGGTGCTGAACATCCTGGTGAACTTCTTCAGGCCGATCCCGTTCATCATCATGATCGCCATGCTCTACGCCGTCACCTTGGCGGTGGTGGACACCACGATCGGCCGCGAGGCCGCCACCTTCGTGATGTGCGTGACCGCCACCTTCACCGTGGCCCGCATCGTGGAGCAGAACCTGGTGGCCATCGACCCAGGCGTGATCGAGGCGGCCCGCGCAATGGGCGCCGGCCCGTGGCGCATCATCCGCACCGTGATCATCCCGGAGGCGCTCGGCCCGCTGATCCTGGGCTTCACCTTCATTTTCATCGCCGTGATCGACATGTCCGCCATGGCGGGCTACATCGGCGGCGGCGGTCTCGGTGACTTCGCGATCGTCTACGGTTACCGCGCCTACCAGCCGCAGGTCACCTGGGTGGCTGTGATCACCATCGTGGTCATCGTTCAGCTAGCGCAGCTTCTGGGCAACTACCTGTCACGCAAGGTCATGCGCCGCTGACAGAGCTGACAGCCCAGTACGAACCGGTCTTCGGTTCATCGCCGCAGGAGGACACCACTCCTGCGGCTTCTTCTTTGCGCAGGGAGACGGTGAAGGTGCAGGCGGAGGAGGCGTCGATAAGCGAAATGGACGCTGTATTGTCGCCGACCTCCGAGTGATCGACCGACAGCTGGCCGTAGGCGACCTCAGCCCCTTCGCGTTGGAGGTGTGCGGCGACGGCGATTTCCGCGGCCTGCTCGGGCGGGGTGAGGGTCCCGCGGCCGCGGTTACCGGGCACGAAATATTGCGCGCGCATCGCCGCGGCGAGCATCGCCTCCGTCGCCTCGAGGTTCATGCGGCCGAAGCTGTAGCCCCACGGCATGAGCAGCAGCGCAGGCGCGAAACGGTGCCCCTTCACGTGGGAGGTCTCCCACACGACATCGCCCGTTTTCTTGAACGGGTAGCGGCGCTCGAGCTCGCTGACCAGCGGACGGCCTTTCACGGCGCAGCAGCGGTCGCGCTTCGCGTGCGTGCACACGAGCAGCAGCGGCGCGATGCGCGTCTGCCCGCCGTTTTTACCCGGACCCGAAAGATCGAGGTCCAGGATCGCCTCCGGGCCGCCGATGTGCAGGACTTCCGTGACCCCGATATCGGAGAACACGATGTAGAGATGATGGTCGTCGATCGCGCGCCCCTCGCGCGTGGGATGGCGGATGAGCTGCAACGACGCGCCCGCTTCCTTCATCTTTGCCTTGAGCCTTGCGGTCAACTCCGCGCCGAAGGTGTCGCCGTCCAAAATGTCGTGGCTCCACGGGCCCGGATACTCGAAGAGCACGTACACGCCCGCTTGTTTCGCAGTGCCGGGCAGGGGCTCAACTTCCACATCAGAGCACAATGTTCGGCGGTCGACAGACATGCTTCTAAGGGTAGCCTATCTTTCAAAACAGCCTCAAAGTAGCTTATCGACGCTCCCTGCTCCTCCCCACAACGAATCGGTCACTATTGCGTCTCAATTCCCCGTCGAACATGAATAAATTTCGCGTTTAGGTCAGTGCTCGATACCCTGTTCCCGTGTTCAATTTCAATGCCTCCCCGAGTCGCCGGAATCCCGGCGCCCCGGGCTTCGCGCGCGCAGGCGCGGCCGTGACCGCCGCAGCGCTCGCTTTGGCGACCCTTTCCGGGTGCGGGGCATCATCTCAAACCGGCGGAAGCGCCCCCGGTGCCGAGACAGCCGACACCGCCGGCATCCTTCCCGACAATGAAGGGGAACCGCAGGCAGGCAAAACCCTCAACGAAGCCGGCACCGTGAATAAACGCGAGGAACGTCGCGGCGAACGCCCTCGCGGCGATCAGAACTCCGACGCGCTGGTCGCGACCAAGGACGGCCACCTGGCGGAGGCGAATTCCGCGCCGAAAACCACCCGCCCCAGCGCACCGAGCCGACTCGCCGTGACCGGCATGGAAGTCAGTCGCCAGGACAAATACGACCGCGTCATCATCAACCTCGACGGCGACGGCGAACCCGGCTGGTTCGTGGACTATGTCTCCTCCCCCGTCCAACAGACCGTAGGTGCCCCACTCCAGGTGGAAGGCCGCGCATTCCTCAACGTCAACATCGACGGCACCGTCTACCCGCAGGACATCGGCCGTGGCGATGTCGAGGCCAACCACGCCGACGGTGCCGGCTCCGTCGTCGAGGTCCTCAACGCAGGCACCTCTGCTGGCCGCAGCCAGATCGTCATTGGCCTGAAGAAGGCCACGCCGTATTCCGTGCAGACGCTCTACAACCCCACCCGCCTCGTCATCGACATCGCGCGGGATTGACCGGGGCGGGCATAACGCCAGCGCAGCGCCCGTGACCCCTTAGCTGTACATCGCTTCCACCCTCCAGTTCTGCTTCGACCACAGCAGCAACCACGCCAACGGCGCGCCACCGTCTTCTCGCTCGCCGACGACCTGCAGCCGCGCGACCTTCTGCGGGTGCTCACCCCACCAGCCTTCGTCCACCGGCCACGGCCCTGCCCACCCCGTGATCAGGTAGTGGCTGCCGCCCCAGCTCAACGCGTACGGCGTCGTGCTGAGCAACGCTTCGGCCGTGACGCCGACAGGACGCGCGGAATCATCGATCATGGTGATCTTCGCCGCCGGGTGATCCACACCGCCACCAATTCGCGCTGGCAGCGGTGGCGGGATAGCTCCCGGCCACGATGCCTCCGCCGGATCTTGACCATCCGCCGTCTCCGGGTCGCGCTCCCCGAACGGGACCAACGCGATGCGCTCCGCCACACCGCGCCCGCCGACGAACCGGGGTTGAAGCACCGCATCAATCCCCAGTGCCGACTGCACCCGTTCCGCCACGCGGCGCGCCTCACCAGCACCAGAGCCACCCGCGCCCCTGCCCCAGAGCTGGCCTGCTGAATCAGGCTGGGCGAGCTCCAGCGGTTCCAGGACAAGCGCAGTGATCGTGCCCGCTCCCCCGCTGGTCAACCACCCGTCCAACTGCCAGCGCACGCGGTCGGCGGTGCCCTCCTCCGTAAGCGCCTCACGAGTACGCCAGATGCGCTCGACCACAGTGCCGTCGGCCAGCTCTGCTTTGACCTTCAAGCGCAGACAGTTCTGCCCCGCTTCCGCCAAGCGTTCGTGCAGGCTCGCCGCCAGCGCGCGGGCAGCGAAAGCCGCTGCGTCCACCCGGTCAATCGGATCCTCCGGCGTGATGGCCACGCTCAGGTCCGCTACCGGGAGTTCCGGCGCGACCCGCCGATCCGGCGCAGCACGGGCAATACGGTGGCAGGCCATGCCCGCGCGGCCGAAGCGGGTGGACACCGCCGTCGAAGGCAACTGGGCGAGCTCCCCCAACGTGGTCACACCCAGCTGCCCCAGCGCCTTGACCGTCTCCACATCCGCACCCAGGCTGGTCTCTGCCACCAGAACTTTCAAAGGTTGCCGGGCCAGGAATTCACCCGACCCACCCGGTGGCACTACCGCGAACGATCGTGCGGCCACAACTGCCGTGGCAATCTCATCGGCCACTCCGACAAAAGCGTCGATGCCGCGGCGCGCAGCTGCGTCAAGCAGCATCTCCACCGCCTTTTCCTCGCTACCGTGGAATGCGCCCGCAGCCGCGATATCGACCACTACGAGACCTGGGCGCAGCACCTCCACCGAAGCTGCGACATCATCAAAGCCTGCAGCCAACGCGGTGAACATGCGCCCATCGCGGTCCGGGTTGTCATCGATGACCGTCAGCTCCGGGCACACCGACTGCGCGTGACGCACCTTCATTCCGCGGCGCACACCCAGCGCACGAGCGCGGTGAGAGACCACCTTGATGCGGTACTGCGCACCAATGGCCAGCGGTTCTTCCAGCTCATCATCCGCCTCCAGCCGCGCGGCCTGCACCGGCCAATCCGGGAACCACACCGCCGCGACGCGCACTTACCGCACCACCTTCAGCACGGGGTGGCCGGCTGTCTCGGCTGCTGCCTCAGCGACTGTTTCCGCAGCCGCTTGACCCACGGTGACAGTGGCCGAGGCCGGATGGACGCTCTTCGACTGCGCGCGCACCCGGATATCCACGCCAGTGATCCGGCCAGTGCCGCGCCCGATACCGCGGAAAGACTGAATATCCCCCGCGATAGTCAGTGCCGGCGACGGAACAGTCGCACCGACCATCATCAGCGCGGCACGGCCCTTACGAAGTTTGCCCAGTAGCGGGCGACACCGCACCGGCGACAAGGCGAGCTGAACCGGCGAACGGTACACGACTAGATCCAGCCCCTCCGTGAGCACTGCCGTGATCCCCAGCGGGTCCGCGCCCGGATCCGGGACCGCGATGATTCTGTCCAGGTGCTTCCTGCCGATCCCGGCATACGACAGCTCCGGCCACCCCACCACACCAGCGTGGCCGCCCGCCTCGACCACATTCAGCAGCATTTCAGCGACCAGCGCCGGGGTATCGCTCATATGTGTGACTGCGTGGCGCGGTAAACCCCCATCAGGAAGGACGAAGCGGAATTGTTCGCCGAGCGTCAGCACATCCTCTCCGGCCACGACCCCTTCCCCAAAGCCGGCTAAGGTGCCGCCGCCAGGAACATCCCCACCGATCTGCGCCATCTTGGAGCGGAGCTCAGCGATCTGTTCGGCGCGCGCAAGACCAGCGGGGGCCGCCGACACCGGCACCTCACCCGCTTCCTGGGCCACCTTACGAACACTTGTTCCACTCACGGACGTTGATTATGCTCCCCGAGTGAACCAAGGTCAATTGAATCTTTCGAACACATTTTCTACCAGCAGCGGTGTGGTAGCGTCCACCCCTATGTACGCCCACGATGTCCGCAGCCGCATCACTCCAATTCCCACACCAGCGCTCGTGCGGACGGCAGGTACCGCAGGTGTCGCCGGGTCGATCGCCGTCATGGTCTCGCAGCTAGCCATTGGTCCGAAAGTCCTGATCGCCATCGGATGCGCAGTACTTGCCGCGGCGGTCACTCTTTTCCACCCCTACCGGGCGGAGATGCGGGCTTTCGCGGCGAGGAAAAAGGTGAGCACGGTGCCGTCGATAAGCATGCTCGTGCCCTTGATGCTCTGGTGGCTCGCGCTGATGCTGGCCCCGCTCGCACAGTGGCCCGCATGGGGCGTCGCGCTCACATTCCTGCTCGTCGCGGGCGCGACATGGGTGCTCTACCCGCACGTCGACGGCTCGCGACGCCTCGCCTACGCGGACTGAGCGCGACCAACAACCAGGCCCGCATTACAAAACGGTCAACGGTGCCAGCGAAGTGACCCAGGAAACTGCATACTTGGATATATGACCAACTCCACAAGCAGTCCTCAGAACATGTGGGAAACTCGACCTCCGCGCATCCCCAAAGAAAACGGCGGCAAGGCCATGCTTGCAGGCGTCTGCGAAGGAATCGGCGCGCGTTACCAAATCGATCCCACGATCGTCCGCATCGCATTCGCCGTGCTGGCAGTACTCAGCGGCGGCGGTGGCATCCTCCTCTACATCCTGTGCTGGCTGACCATGCCGCGCATCAACACCGCTTCCTCCCCCTTGAGCGCAGTCCTCGGCGACAAGAACAACCTGACCGAAACAGAGAAGAAGGAGCAGAGCACCGGCTGGATCCTGCTCATCGCACTCCTCATCTTCCTCATGTCCGCCTTCCCCTCCATCATCATGGGCTTCCGGTACGGCTTCATCGTCCTCCCGCTCGTCGGCCCCCTTCTCGGACTCGTTGCGTGGTGGCTCCTCCACAACCGCACCCCCGTACCGCCCCAGGGACTCGGCATCCCACCGACCACCCCAGGACCACAGCAGCCCCAGCCCTCCGCCGGCAACCCCCAGCCCCAGCCACCGGCAGGTGGCGGCCACGCGCAGGCTCAGGCTCAGCCGCAGCCCGAGGTGCAGCAGCAGGCTCAGCAACCGCAGGCTCAGCCACAGCCAGAGACGCAGCAGCAACCGCAGACCAATGACGGCCAGCCGGGCGGCAACGCCAACCCGTACTCTCCGCAGAACAACCCGTATGCCTAAAACCTGGGTTTCCAGGCTCCGGCGCTTTAGTAGCGCCAGGGGCAAGACGGGCACCAGCACAGAATGCACACCTAACGCATGAGCACCGCAGGCACTTCTCTAAAGGACATGTGGGATACACGCCCACCTCGCATTCCCGGTCGCGATGAAGACGGCCAACTCGCTGGTGTCTGCCAAGGCATCGCAGTGCGTTACCAGGTGAATGCGTCATTTATCAGAATCGCATTCCTCGTCCTGTTCTTCATCGGTTGCATCGGCCTCTTGCTGTACGCCCTGTGCGTCCTGCTCATGCCCAAAAAAGGTAGGCACTCCGCCCCCATCGATGTAATCGTCAAACCTAAACACCCTCTGACTCCGGAAGACGAGCAGGATCGCATCTTAGGGTGGGCGATGATCCTCCTTCTGGCCTGCTTCTCTTCGAGCACCATTTTCAAGTTCGGTGAAGCCTACGGGTTGACAGTCCCCCTGGCCGCACTGATCTTCTACCTCGGCTGGAAGCGCTTGCACGAGCGTTATCCCGAACCGCCACCGGGGCTACTCGTGCCCCCGCCTCCGGCAGCAGATCCCCACCCCGGTGTTCAATATGGCCACGGTGCGCAAGGGTTTTACGGTGCGCCCGGCAGCCACGATGCTCACGGCTATCACCCGGCGGCTGAGCCTGAACTACCGCACAATCCATACACTCCAACTGGACCCGGCTACCCCACGGGAGTTGGGGCTGGGCACCCGCCGCATTCGCCGTACACACCTCAGGGTGCTTACCAGGCTGGGGCTTACCAAGCCCCCAACCGGAACCGCCGCCGACCGCTAGTCACTACCGGGGAACAGCCGCCGGAGAATCCAGAGCGAATGTGGAAGAACATGGTGACTGCTTTGGCCATCATCACTGTCCTTGGGATGGGCACCTCCATCACGTTCCGCGCTCGGGAAGCGGGGTGGGTCGGGCCGAAGGAAGAGTTCATCACGGACCCAGAATCAATCCCAATCCATCCTGTGAAGAACGCGTTCGGCAGCATCACGGTAGACCTCACGGGGCTTTGGCCGTTGGATGAGCCAGCGACACTCGATGTGAATGGCATGGTCGGGTCGATTGAAGTCCTCCTTCCGACAGAAGGAAGCCCAGTCGATGTCAGATGCCACACAAGCATCGGCGAGACCGACTGCCCCCACGAACGAGTGGACGGCGATGGCCAAGTTCTCACGCTGAATCTGAACCAGAAAATCGGCGATATCCGGGTCGTGGAAAACGCACAGTGACAATGCGCTGAATATAGGCCGAATTGGCCGGTCTGGCTAGCGCAGCTGCCCAGACCGGCGGAATGCGTGAGCCCAGCTGGGGCTGGGGCGCTACTCCCACTCGATGGTGGCCGGTGGCTTGGACGTGATGTCCAGGACGACGCGGTTGATGTCTTCGACCTCGTTGGTGATGCGGGTGGAGATGGTTTCCAGGACCTCGTAGGGGATGCGGACCCAGTCGGCGGTCATGGCGTCTTCGGAGGCGACGGGGCGCAGCACGATCGGGTGGCCGTAGGTGCGGCCGTCGCCTTGGACGCCGACGGAGCGGACGTCGGCAAGCAGGACGACGGGGCACTGCCAGATCTGGTCGTCGAGGCCGGCCTTGGTCAGCTCCTCGCGGGCGATGGCGTCGGCGGCGCGGAGGGTTTCCAGGCGCTCCTCGTTGACTTCACCGATGATGCGGATGCCCAGGCCGGGGCCCGGGAAGGGCTGGCGGTTGACGATTTCCTCGGGCAGGCCGAGTTCGCGGCCGACGGCGCGGACCTCGTCCTTGAACAGGAGGCGGAGGGGCTCCACGAGTTCGAATTCGACATCGTCGGGCAGGCCGCCGACATTGTGGTGGCTCTTGATATTGGCGGTGCCGGCACCGCCGCCGGATTCGACGACGTCCGGGTACAAGGTGCCCTGCACGAGGAAGTCGACGGGGGCGTCATCGCCGGATTCGGTGAGCACACCGGCAACAGCGCGCTCAAAGGAGCGGATGAATTCCGCACCGATGGCCTTGCGCTTGGCCTCCGGCTCGGTGACGCCGGCGAGCTTGTTCAGGAAGGCCTCGCGCTCATCGACGGTGACGAGCTTGGCGCCGGTGGCGGCGACGAAGTCGGTCTCGACCTGCTCGCGCTCACCCTTGCGCAGGAGGCCGTGGTCGACGAAAACACAGGTGAGGCGGTCGCCGATGGCGCGCTGCACCAGTGCGGCGGCAACGGCAGAATCGACGCCGCCGGACAGGGCGCAAATGGCGCGGCCATCGGGGCCGATCTGCTGAGAGACTGCGTCGATAAGCTGGTCCGCGATATTGGACGCGGTCCAGGTCTGCTCGAGGCCGGCGATCTCCGTGAGGAAGCGCGTGAGCACCTCCTGGCCGTGCGGAGAGTGCATGACCTCCGGGTGGTACTGAACACCGGCCATGCACTTGTCGGTGTTCTCGAAAGCGGCGACGGGCGCACCCTCAGAGGTGGCGGTGACGTCGAAGCCCTCCGGAGCCTCGGTCACGGAATCGCCGTGGCTCATCCACACCGGGTGGTTGGCATCCAGACCATCGTGGAGGACGCCGCCGCGGACATCCATGGCGGTGCGGCCGTACTCGCGGGAGCCGGTCTTGGCCACGGTGCCGCCCAGCGCCTGCGTCATCACCTGGAAGCCGTAGCAGATACCGAAAGTGGGCAGGCCGAGCTCGAAAATCTCCGGATCGAGCTGGGGTGCGCCGTCCTCGTACACGGACGACGGGCCACCCGAGAGCACGAGTGCCACCGGGTCTTTAGCCTTGAGTTCTGCGGCCGTGATCGTGTGCGGCACGACCTCCGAATAGATGCGTGCCTCACGCACACGACGTGCGATGAGCTGCGCATATTGCGCGCCGAAGTCCACAACGAGGACGGGGCGCGGGTGGGCGTTTGCGGGCGGGGTCTGCTCTGGTGCGTTCGCGGAGGTAGTCACGGTTTCAGAGTCTAACTCATGGCCTGAATAGACTGAACAGTCGCAACTGTGCAGGGCGGATTGCGGGTTCACGGCGGCGTCGATAAGCGTGCTCCCGGAAGGTAAGTAGAGTTGAACGCATGTCGGTGAGCGAATTATCCACCTCGACCCAGAACTATTTGAAGGTCATCTGGAGTCTCACGGAATGGTCGGCAGAACCCGTGACGGCGACCCTGATTTCGAAGCAGACGGGGCTGCGGATGTCGTCGGTCTCGGATGCTGTGCGCAAGCTCGCCGCACAGGGGTTGATCGTGCACGCCCCGTACGGCTCGGTGGAATTGACCGAGAAGGGCCGCGGGTACGCAGTGGACATGATTCGGCGCCACCGGCTCATCGAGACGTTCTTGGTGGAGACTCTCGGGTACACGTGGGACGAAGTGCACGATGAAGCGGAGCACTTAGAGCACGCAGTCTCTGACTACCTGGTGGACAGGCTGGACAAGCTGCTCGGCCACCCCACCCGCGACCCGCACGGGGATCCGATCCCGACCGCCGAAGGTACGGTGCCCGCTTTGGACGCATGCCGCCTCACGGATGCTGGGGCGGGCGCCGGTGCAGCGGGGACGACGGTCACTGTCGAGCGGATCTCCGATTCGGACCCGACCCTGCTGAAGTTTTTCGAGGAGAATGGCATCGTTGTCGGCGCCGTCCTCACGGTCACAGAAGGTGCACCGTTTTCGGAGTCGCTCGATGTGAAGGTGGACGGGGCAAAGAACTCAGTTCCGCTCGGCCGCACCGCTACCGATGCGCTGTTCGTCTCCAATTAGCCGTGCCGTTCCGCTCCGGCGCGCACGCGCTGTGACGATCCCTTGGCTCGGGCTGAACAGGTACACCAGCAGGAATGCGATCCCCTGCGCCATGACCACGAGTCCGCCAGGCGAAGCGTCGAGGTAGTAGCTCGCGTACAGCCCCGCGACGGAGCATACGGTGGCCACCGCAGGAGCGATCAGCAGCATGCGGCCGAAACTGTCGGTCAAAAGGTGCGCGGTCGCACCCGGAATGATCAGCATCGCCACCACGAGGATCACCCCGACGGCTTGCAGCCCCACCACGCAGGTGAGCGCGAGCAGGGCGAGCAACACTGCCCCAATCAGCTTCGGCCACAGACCAATCGCGTGAGCATGCACGGGATCGAAAGCGAAAAGCGTGAAATCGCGGCGCTTGAGCACGAGCACGGCCAGCGTGGCCACGCCCAAAACGAGGATCTGCACGAGATCAGCTTTGGAGACGCCGAGCAGGTTACCGAAGATAATGTGATTGAGGTCGGTGTGCGAGGGCGTGACGGAGATGAGCACGAGCCCGAACGCGAAGAGCGTCGTGAAGACGATTCCGATCGCAGCGTCTTCTTTGACCCGGCTCGTATCACGCACGACGCCGATCAATCCCACGGCGAGGAAGCCGAAGACCACTGCCCCGACAGCGAAGGGAACGCCGGCGATATACGCCAGCACCACGCCGGGGAACACCGCGTGGGACACGGCATCGCCCATCAGCGACCAGCCGACGAGGACCAGCCAGCACGACAGCACCGCGCACACGATGGAGGAAATCAGGCTCGTGGCGAACGCGCGGACCATGAAGTCGTAGGCGAACGGGTCGACAAGAAAAGAGATCATCGTTTCATCACATCCAGCCCAAAGGCAGCGGCGAGATTATCGGGTTGCAGGACATCCTTGGGCGAGCCGTGCATGAGCACATGCCGGTTGAGCAGCATCGCTTCATCAGCCAGCTCAGGCAACGCAGGGAGGTCGTGCGTGGAGACGAAGACGGTGGCACCGCCGTCTGCAAGCTCACGGAACAGCCGGGTCATCGTCGCTTCGCTGCGCTTATCGACGCCCGCGAAAGGCTCGTCCAGCAACATGATCCTCGCCCCCTGGGCAATGCACCGGGCAACAAAGGCGCGTTTCCGCTGGCCGCCGGAAAGTTGACCGATCTGACGTGAGGCATAGTCCGTGAGCTCCACACGCTCGAGTGCATGGTTGACGGCTTCGATATCAGTCCGGCGAGGCCGGCGCGTGAAACCGAGTTGTCCGTAGCGACCCATCATGACCACCTCCCGCACGCTGACCGGGAAATCCCAGTCCACTGCCTCGCGCTGAGGCACGTACCCGAGCACACCGGTGCGGCGGGCAACCGCGGGGTCATCTCCGTTGACGGCGACGGTCCCGGAATCCGGCCGGGTCTGCCCCATGATCGTTTTGAATAGCGTAGATTTCCCGGATCCATTCATTCCGACGAGTCCGCACACGCGTCCCGGCGCAATCTCGAGGGATGCACCGTCGAGCGCGAGCACGCTCCCATAGTGAACGGTGACATCGTGCACGGATATCGCGGGAGTCGCATTCGACGAAACGGCCGCCGCGGGTGATGACGTTTCCTGTTGCACCGTGGCACCTACTTCTTACCCGTCAACGCCTGCGTGATTACGTCGGCGTCGTGCTTGATCAAGTCGAGGTAGGTCGGAACCGGACCGTCTTTTTCCGAAAGGGAGTCGACGTACAGAGTGCCGCCGAAGGTGGCATCGGTTGCGTCAACTACCTGCTGCATTGGTGCGTCCGAGACCGTGGACTCGCAGAATACGGCCGGCACGTCGTTCTCCTTGACGAATTCGATGGCACGGGTGATCTGCTGCGGAGTTGCCTCATTCTCGGAGTTCACGGCCCAAATGAACCGTTCCTCCAGACCAGCGTCGCGTGCCATGTAGGAGAATGCGCCCTCGCACGTCACCAGTGCGCGATGCTGCTCAGGCAGGTTCGCCAACTCAGTGACCATGCCGTCCTGGACCTCTTGCAGCTCCTTTTTGTACTGCTCGCCGTTCTGCTTGAAGTCCTCAGCATGGTCCGGATCGAGTTCGCTGAAGGCGGTGACCATATTGTCCACGTACTTCTCCACCTCGACCGGGCTCATCCACGCGTGCGGGTTCGGTTTGCCCGCGCCCTCGTCCTCGGTGATGTCGATCGGGTCCACGCCGTCGCTGACGGTGACGTGGGGCGCGTCGACGTCCTCGACGAATTGCGCGAACCAGTTCTCCAGGTTCAGGCCGTTATCCAGAATGAGGTCGGCATCCGACGCGCGGCGGATATCAGCCGGCGTGGGCTCGTAGCCGTGGATCTCCGCCCCCGGCTTCGTCAAAGAATCCACAGTCAAGTGTTCCCCCGCGACATTCTGGGCGATGTCCTGGATCACAGTGAAAGTGGTCAGCACTTTCGGCTTTCCGCCGTCTGCACGATCCTCCTCCGGCGCGCACGCTGTGAGCGCCGCCGCGAGAATCATCGCCATCATCGCGGCTGCTGCCACGAACAGTGCTGATCGTGGCGCCTGCTTTTCCGACCGAATCATTGAGTTTTCCTTTCCTGAAAATATATTTTGCCAAGACTTTTCTACAAGTTACGCCTAGACGTACTTTTTATTCTGGCCATACTTTAGTCGGGCTTGCAGGAGAGTCAAGATGACTCGTCCGTGACATCCGCCTCACCCCGTAGACATGAAAAACGCCCGGGGATCTTTGAAGATCCACCGGGCGTTGTCGGCCGCGAAAGTGCGCAGCTAGCTGGTGAGAGTGATGTCCACCTTTTGGAAGCTCTTGATGTCGGTGTAGCCACACTTCGCCATTACACGACGCAGGCCACCGGCGAGGTTGTGGCCGCCCCACGTGCTGGTGCTCGGGCCGTGCAGAATCGTTTCCAGGCTCGGGCTACCGGTGCGGAGCTGTTTCATGACGTCCTCGGTAGCACCCGGGTCGTCGAGGCCCCAGCCGAAGCTGAAACCGCCGTCGACACGAGCGATGACACCGCGCGGGAAGCGCGGGTGCGCTGCCTGCGATTGCCAGTAGTAGCCACCTGCGGCCGCCTCGGACGCAGCGGCGAGAGGCGTGCCGAGCATGACGGCGTCGGCGCCACAGGCGACTGCACGGGCAATATCGCCACTGGTCACGATACCGCCGTCGGCGATGATGTGCACGTACCGGCCCTCGGTCTCGTCGAGGTACTCGCGGCGGGCGGCAGCGGCATCGGCGATCTGGGTCGCCATATGGGTGCCGATGCCGAGCGCGGCGTCCGAAGTCGTCGCGCCCTGGCCCACGATGATGCCGGCGGCACCGGAACGCATCAGGTGCAACGCGGTCGTGTAGTCGGCCACACCGCCGGCGATCACGGGAACGTCGAGGGAGCCGATGAACTCCTTGAGGTTGAGCGGTTCGCCGCCCTCCTGGACGTGCTCGGCGGAGATGATCTCGCCCTGGATGAACAGGATCTCTGCGCCAGCTTTGACCACGACGGGCGCGAGTTCGTGGGCGTGCTGCGGGCTCACACGGACCGCGACGGTGACACCGGAGTCGCGGACCTGGGCGATGCGCTCGGAAAGCAAGTCCTGGTCGAGCGGGGCCGCGTGGAGCTCCTGGAGTGTCTTCACCGCGCTGTCTTCAGCAGCAGTCGACTCCGGATCGACGTGATCGGCTTCGAGCGTCGCTTTGATCACCTTCGCGATCGCGCCGTCGAGGTCGGCGTGGCGGCCCCAGAGACCTTCAGCGTTGATCACGCCGAGGCCACCCTGCTTGCCCATTTCGATGACGAACTCGGGGCTCGCCAGAGCGTCCGTCGGGTGGGAAGCGAAGGGAATGTCGAACGTGTAGGCGTCGATATTCCAACTCAGGTCCACGTCCTTCGAAGAACGTGTGCGGCGGGCAGGCACGATGCTGATATCCCGCAGGTAGTACGCGCGGCGGGCCTCGCGGCCGATGCCGATCTCGACGTAATCACGCATGGTGTCTTCCTTCTTTGTCTACGTGGGAAACGTGAGCGAAAGCGCTATCTAAGCGCGGTAGTTCGGCGCCTCGACGGTCTGGGTGATGTCGTGCGGGTGGGACTCGCGCAGACCGGCAGTGGTGATCTGGACGAACTGCTTCGTCTGCAGTTCCTCGACCGAACCGGAGCCGGTGTAGCCCATTGCCGCGCGGAGTCCGCCGACGATCTGGTGGGTGATGGAATCGATCTCGCCGCGGTACGGCACGCGGCCTTCGATGCCCTCCGGCACGAGCTTGTCTTCGCTGGTGACGTCAGCCTGGAAGTAGCGGTCCTTGGAGAAGGAGCGCTTCTCCCCTGTCAGGCCGCGGCCCTGCATCGCGCCCATGGAGCCCATGCCGCGGTAGCGCTTGTACTGCTTGCCGCCGACCACGACGATGTCGCCGGGAGCCTCAGCGGTGCCGGCGAGCATCGAGCCGAGCATGACGGACGATGCGCCGGCGGCGAGAGCCTTGGCGACGTCGCCGGAGTGCTGCATGCCACCGTCGGCGATGACCGGGATGCCGGCCTTGTGGGCGGGAACGGAGGCCTCGAGGATCGCGGTGATCTGCGGGGCACCGACACCGGCAACGACGCGGGTGGTGCAGATGGAGCCAGGGCCGATGCCGACCTTGATGCCGTCGGCGCCGGCGTCGACCATGGCCTGTGCTGCCTCGCGGGTGGCCAGGTTGCCGCCGATGACGTCGATACGGTCGCCGAAGTCGCGCTGGACTCGGTTGACCATCTCGAGCACGCGGTTGTTGTGGGCGTGAGCCGAATCGACGATCAGAGCATCGACGCCAGCTTCAACCAGCAGGCCGGCGCGGTCGTAAGAGTCCTCGCCGGTACCGATACCGGCGGCGACCAGCAGACGACCCTCGGCGTCCTTGGAGGCGTTCGGGAACTGCTCCGTCTTCACGAAGTCCTTGACGGTGATCAGGCCAGTGAGCTTGCCGGCATCGTCGACAATGGGGAGCTTCTCCACCTTGTTGGAGGACAGCAGGTTCAGCGCCTCTTCCTTGGACACGCCGTCGCCAGCCACGACCAGCGGCATCGGGGTCATGACCTCGGAGACGGGGCGGTTGAAGTCCCGCTCGAAGCGCATATCACGGTTGGTGATGATGCCGGTGAGCACACCATTTTCGTCGACAACAGGCAGGCCGGAAATGCGGAAGCGGGCGCAGAGCGCGTCAACGTCGTTAAGCGTCATGTCCGGCGAGGCCGTGACGGGATCGGTGACCATGCCCGACTCCGAGCGCTTCACCACGTCCACCTGCTCAGCTTGGTCCTGCGCGGAAAGGTTGCGGTGCAGCACGCCGATGCCGCCCTGGCGCGCCATGGCGATGGCCATGCGGGATTCGGTGACCGTGTCCATTGCGGCGGAGGCGATCGGAATGCCCAGCTTGATATTGCGGCTGAAGTTCGTGGAGGTATCCACTTCGCTTGGCACGATGTGCGACTCAGCCGGCAGAAGCAGCACGTCGTCGAAGGTCAGGCCGCGGAATGCGACCTTGTTCGGATCGTCTCCGCCAGTATGGATTCGCTCGTTGGACATGATCACTCGCTCCCTTTCTCCGCTGCGCGGGACGTGCCTACGGCGCCGTTGCGCACGCCGCTGCCTGTACCCCTGTCAGCATAGTGCGTCGCGCAAATCGGGTGCCGGGTCAGGGGCGGGCAAATAAAACCGCACGAAAATTGAACTTCTCCGCCGCCGGGCCATAAGGTTGGAGACGTGAATTTTGACTCCATGATGCCGCGCGACCCGTTCGCAGACGATCCCAACGATCCCGCATCCTTCATCGAGGATGACGAAGTCGTGGAGCCGCTCAGCCCTGAAGAGCGCCAGGCGGTCCTGCGCGATCTTGCGCAGACCCGCGAGTTCAAGCTCGTGCTCGAGCCCCGCGGAATCCTCGGCATCCACTTCCTATGTGAGGACTGCGAGGAAGTCCATTATTACGACTGGGACATCATGATCACGAACATGATTGCCAGCTTGCAGGGCGAGTTGCCGCCCGTGCACGAGCCCAGCGCGGAGCCGAATCCGCGCGCGTACGTGCCGTGGGATTACGCGTTGGGCTACCTCGACGGGCTCGACGAGCGCTAGCCGAAACCGAAACTACTGGGAGGACTGCTCCGCTTGCTGCGGGGCGCCGAGCTGCTTAGTCGTCGTCGGGATCGTCGGGGTCGTCGACGTGGAGCGCGCGCTTGACGACGCCTCGCCCCCGTTCCCGCCTGACGACGGCGCCGTCTCAGTGACCGTCACCGTTTGAGTGACGGGCTCCGGAGTGACCGTGACCGTCGCCGGTTTCGCCTCCTTGGCCGGCTGCGGCTTCTCCTCCGGTTTCGGGTCATGGGTGACCGTCACCGTTGACGGCGCCTTCACGACCTGCGCTTCACCGTCATCCTCGGACTGCTTTGCACGCTCGGTGCGATCCTGGTTGAGGGAGTCCCTCAATTCATCAATAAGCAGGCGGGCCCCGGCAATATCGCCGGATTCCGTCTTGCTGTCGATCTCGTCGAGGGCGCTGGCGAATTCCACCGAATTGGTGCGCTCACCGAAGACCGACTCAGACGGACCCCCCGGTGATGAGTGGTAGAGCGCCGCGCCGGTACCTGCAACCATGACAGTCGCTGCGGCAGCGCCGACGAGGCCGGCAAGCCACGGGTTGGTGCGGAAGCTCTTCCCTTTGCCGGTCGTGGCCGCAGCATGCGAGTGGCGGCCACGCTTCGCACGACGCTGGTCGAGGGACGCTACTGCCGGGTTCTCCTCCGTCACAGCCTCGCTCGTGGAGACAGTATTTCCTTTGAAGTCCTCCCCGAACAACTCCGGGAAGTCCGCCGGGTCCGGAGCCGCCGGCATCGGCGCCTCCACCTCGTCGCGCAGCCCAAGCAGCAGGGCAGCCAATTCATCGGATCCACCTGCAGGATCTACACCGCGCGACAGATCCGTCAAGAATGCATCACTTGCCGACAGCTCATCCATGTTCGCCGTGTAATCGGCGTCGCCGGCGTTGCGGTGTCCCCCGCGGCTAGTGAATTTCGGTTCCATGGCTACCCTCCTCGCTTCTTCTCGCTCCGCTTCACCCCGGCTGTTCGTGCCGGCTCTTTCGCGGTATTCGTTCTTCTTGTTGTTGTTCTTGTTCGACGGCTTTTCGCATCGTGGCTAGCGCACGGTGCTGGGCGACACGCACCGCTCCCGCGGTACTGCCGGTGATCTCTGCTGTCTCTTCGGCGGAGAGTCCGACGAAGATGCGGAGAACCACAATCTCCCTTGCCTTCTCACTAAGCAGATCGAGCAATTCGCGCACTCTGTTACTTCCCACCTCGACCATGGCTGCATCTTCGGGGGTACTGCCGAGAAATTCCTGGTCAGGGACGTCATCAGTGGGGCTAGATTTATCGCGGGATAGCGCGCGGTGAGCATCGGTGACCTTATTGAACGCGATGCCGTACACGAATGCCATAAACGGCTTGCCCGTGTCTTTGTATTTGTGCACGGAGGTGGCCACCGCGAGGCAGATTTCCTGCGCCACGTCTTCCGCCGTGGGGGTGCGACCGCCGCTAATGCGGGCGCGGGCATAACGCAGCACCGTCGGGTGCACGATCTTGATGATCTCTTTCAGTGCGCGCTGATCGCCATTCTGCGCTAGGGGGACGAGGGAGGCGAGGCGGTCGTCGGCATCGTGTGCGGCCACGTCTCTCCTTCGCGGGTCCTCGTCGTTTACCTTGGCGGTCCTTGCATTTCCCCGTGCGCTCCCGCGCAGTCCCGGGGAACACCTGCCAGTGAATCCCTTTCGGGAAGAATCTAGTGCAGACTACGCCAGATCACCGGCATTTGGGCGAGTCCATAGTACGTCCTCGACGATGTACAGCATAAATGCGTCAGCCACGCCCTCCACCGATCCCACACCGTCACTGCACCGCATCCAATACACACCCCCAGACGTTTACATTTTTGGGACGTTTGTGACTCATGAGCCGTTGTGAGACGACGCGCGGGCGGTCACCTATAATTCACCGACCTTTAACCTGTGGCGGTTCCTACAGTTCACAGCGATGCTGCACCCGCGAAATCCCTTAGTTCAAACTGTGGGACACCTGGCAGAAACCAGTTGTTTACCCGCCCCCTGCACACTCCTATCTCGTGCTTCACAGCGCCCCGGCTTTTCAAACGGCTCATCCAGCTGCGCCGGCGCGCAAGAAGCGGTTGTTCGAAGTTCACCAGTCTGAGGAGATTTTCACTCAATGCCCACGATGTCCATGCCGCAGCAGCTGCCGGGACCGAACGCCGACTTCTGGGATTGGCAGCTCCACGGAGCTTGCCGCGGCGAGGCTTCCGATGTTTTCTACCACCCGGACGGGGAGCGTGGCCGTGCCCGCACCAACCGCGAGAACCGCGCTAAGGCGATCTGCTTCGGTTGCCCTGTCCTGGAGCAGTGCCGCGAGCATGCTCTCGCCGTCGCTGAGCCGTACGGCATCTGGGGCGGTATGAGCGAGTCCGAGCGCCAGGCTGCACTTCGCGGCACCACCAACCGTCGCGCGAAGACGAAGGTCGCCGCCGTCTAAAACTTAAGGGCTGGCTGCCCGAATAGAGAAGACCCCGCCTCCCACACCCTTCTGGAAACTGTTCCGATCTGGAGACTGTTCCAGGTGGTGTGGGAGGCGGGGTGTTTCTTCTATCGCGCTGCGCCTCGGTGAGGCGGCGAAGAGCTAGTGGCTGTGGCCGTGCTCCTCGTCGTCCTCTTCCGGCTTATCCACAACGGATGCCTCAGTGGTGAGGACCATGCGGGCGACGGATGCGGCGTTGACCACTGCGGAATGCGTGACCTTCACCGGGTCGATGATGCCCTGCTCGATGAGGTTGCCGTACTCGAGGGTGGCGGCGTTGAAGCCTTCACCGTTCGGCAGATCAGCAATCTTGGACACCACGACGGAGCCGTCGAGGCCGGCGTTTTCCGCAATCCAGAAAGCGGGCTTGGTCAGTGCGCGGGCGACTGCCAGCACGCCGACCTTCTGCTCGCCGTCGAATTCATCGGCGTAGGTCTCGAGCTGCTTCGAGATCTGCACCAGAGCGGAGCCGCCGCCGGCGATGATGCCTTCCTGCGCAGCCGCACGGGCAGCGTTGATGGCATCTTCGACGCGGAGCTTGCGCTCGTTGACCTCGGTCTCGGTCGGGGCGCCGACGCGGATGACGGCGACACCGCCGGACAGCTTGGCCAGGCGCTCTTCGGCCTTCTCCTTGTCCCAGGTGGAGTCGGTGTTCTCGATCTCGCGGCGGATCTGCTGGCGGCGGTTCTCCACTGCCTCAGCGGAGCCGGCGCCGTCGACGATGACGGTGTCGTCCTTGGTCACCGTGACGCGGCGGGCGCTGCCCAGCACGTTCAGCTCGGCGTCCTTGAGGTTGACGCCGACCTCTGGGTCGATGACCGTCGCGTTGGTCACCACTGCGAGGTCGTCCATGAAGGCCTTGCGGCGCTCGCCGAAGTACGGGGACTTCACGGCGGCGACCTTCAGGGCACCACGGATGGTGTTGACCACGAGGGTCTGCAGCGGCTCGCCCTCGATATCCTCGGCGATGATCAGCAGCGGACGGGAGGTGCCCACTGCCTTCTCCAGCAGCGGAAGGAATTCCGGCAGGGAGGAGATCTTGTTGCGCACCAGCAGGATCAGCGGCTCTTCGAGCACTGCCTGGCCGGCCTCCGGGTCAGTCATGAAGTAGGGCGACAGGAAGCCCTTCTCAAAAGAGATGCCTTCGGTGACATCCACGTAGGAGTCGATGGACTGAGATTCCTCGACGGTGAGGACACCGTCCTTGCCCACCTTGTCCATAGCGCCGGAGACCATCTCGCCGACGACCTCGTCGCGGGAGGAAACCGTGGCCACATTGGCGATCTCCTCGGAGGAGGAGACGTCGGTGGCGCGAGCCTTGAGCTCCTCAACGGTCTTCTCGGCTGCGGCGGAAATGCCCTTGTTCAGCTCGATGGGGTTGGCACCGGCTGCGACGTTGCGCAGCCCTTCGTCGATAAGCGCCTGCGCGAGCAGCGTCGCGGTGGTGGTGCCGTCGCCTGCGATGTCGTTGGTCTTGACCGCGACGGACTTGACCAGCTGCGCACCGAGGTTCTCGAAGGGGTCCTCAAGATCGATGTCGCGGGCGATGGTCACACCGTCGTTGGTGACGGTCGGGCCGCCGAAGGCCTTGTCCAGCACCACGTTGCGGCCGCGCGGGCCGAGCGTGACACGCACGGAATCGGCGAGCACGCCGACACCGCGCTGGATGCCCTCGCGGGCCTCCTGATCAAATGCAATCAGTTTTGCCATTGGGAGTCAGTTCCCCCTTCTTTACTTCTCGACGACGGCCAGCAGGTCACGAGCGGACAGAAGCAGGTACTCCTGGTCGCCGTACTTGAGCTCGGTGCCGCCGTACTTGGAGAAGATGACGGTGTCGCCTTCCTTGACGTCGACCGGAATGCGGTGCTCGCCCTCATCGTCCCAGCGGCCCGGGCCGACAGCGATGACGGTCGCTTCCTGCGGCTTCTCCTGCGCGGAGTCCGGGATGACCAGGCCGGAGGCGGTGGTGGTTTCAGCCTCGACGATCTGGACGAGGATCTTGTCCTCGAGGGGCTTGATGTTGACGTTTGCCACGGTGAAAACCTTTCTTGAAAGTTGTTCTTCTTTGCCGAGGTTTCGCGATGCGCAGCCGTCGTCGCGGGTGAACAAACTGTGCCCAAAACCTGATTAGCACTCTACCTACGTGAGTGCTAGACGACAACAAGGCCGGGCATTAACGCCCAGCCTTGTGTGATCGTCGCAGTTATTGCTGCATGAACAGCACTGTTTTAAACCTGCGGGGTGCCCAGGTTCAGCACCGCATTGCGCCAGAGCTGGTATTCCTCTTCGTTGTCCTGGCGGTAGTTGCGCACAGCGCGGATGGTGTTCTTGATCCCCTCGACAACTTCATCGTCGATGCTCTTGCCCTCGCGGCCGGTGAAGATCACCGGGCCGGAGATGGCGGTGGACGGGTCCTGCAGGAACGCAGGGTTATCGGTGGCCGCGGTGTTGCGCGCCATCGACGCGACCGGGTTCGGGTCTGCGCTTTTCTCCTTCGCCTCGGGCGAGAAGTACGCGTCGTAGGTCGGACCGTCCTGTTCGAAAGCCACCTTCACGCTCTCCTGGACGACCGGCCCAAGAAACTGATTCGCGCTGTCGATATCAAAGACGATGCGGTGGAAGGTCAGGTCGGGATTGACGAGCAGCCCGAATTTCTCGTTGTCGCTGTGGATCGCCATACTCTCATCCTTTGGTGCGTGGTCGGTAAAGGCAACGCCCCTAATCGTACGTGGTTATTGACCGGTTAGCTCGGCACCGAAGCCGGCCCCCGCCCCAGCGAGCGGGATCTCCACCTCCAGCGAGGTGTCCGTGGCGGTATCCAGGCCTGATGGTTGCGCACCCTCGTGAATCAATTGGGCGGCCAGCGCGGCGATCATGACTCCGTTGTCGGTGCACAGAGCGAAACGCGGAACGCGCAACTCAATTCCTTTGTCAGCGCAGCGCTGCTCCGCAAGCTCGCGTAGACGCGAGTTCGCGGCCACTCCGCCTCCGAGCAGCAGCGTTTGTGCGCCAGTGTCCTCGCAGGCCATGACCGCCTTAGTAGTGAGGACGTCGACGACTGCTTCCTGGAAGGACGCGCAGACGTCCTCGACGCTGATCACCTCGCCGTTGCGTTCTGCCGCTTCGACGTAGCGTGCCACCGCGGTCTTCAGTCCGGAGAAGGAGAAATCGTAGCGGTGCTCGCCACGCATGTCTTCTGCCCGGGACAAGCCGCGGGGAAAGCGGATGGCGTTCGGGTCGCCCTGCTTCGCCAGCCGGTCAATCACCGGGCCGCCGGGGTAGCCGAGTCCCAAGAGGCGGGAGACTTTGTCGTAGGCCTCGCCGGCAGCGTCGTCAAGCGTGCTGCCCAATTCCTTCATCGGGCGCCCCACGGCATCGACCTCGAGGAGCTGCGTGTGGCCACCAGAGACGAGCAACGCGATCGAGTGCGGAAGTTCCTCTCCCCCGTCGAGGTTGGCCACCGCGACATGGCCTCCTAAGTGGTTGACGCCGTAGAACGGCACGCCCCACGCCGCGGCGTACGCTTTCGCGGCCGACGCGCCGACGAGCAACGCGCCCGCCAGGCCCGGACCGACAGTTGCCGCGACAGCATCGGGCTTATCGACGCCCGCTTCGGCCAGCGCCTTCTCCATCACCTGCGGCATGGCCTCGAGGTGGGCGCGGGACGCGATCTCCGGGACGACACCACCGAAGCGCGCGTGCTGTTCCATGGAGGAGGCGACGACGTCGGCACGGATCTCCATGGCGCCGTCGGGCGACAGCTCGATGATGCCCACGCCCGTCTCGTCGCAGGAGGATTCGATCCCTAAGACGATCATGATGTGCTCCTTTCAATCGGCCCGTTGCTGCCGCCGGTCTTTTCGTTCCCGCCGCGCTCGCTAATGCTCGGCCGCATCATCGTGTATGCGTCCGCGCCGGTGGGCTGGTAATAGCCTTTGCGCACGCCGATCTGGGTGAAACCGTAGCTTTCGTACAACGCGAGCGCGGCGGTGTTGTCGGTGCGCACTTCGAGGAACATCTGGCCGTCATACATGTCCGCGGCGTTGACGAGCTGGTCCATGAGCACCCGGCCGATGCCGCGGCCCTGGTGCTCTCGCGCCACGGCGATCGTGTGCACCTCGAATTCCGGGTCTTCCGGCGGGCCGAGCTTAGCGAGCCCGGCGTAACCGATGAGCTCACTGTCGTCCCCGTCGCTGTCATCAGCACCGCCGCCGTCCTCGAACGCGCCGACATAGAAGGTGTACGGGTGGGCGAATTGCACGGCGAATACGTCTCGCGACCAGGGGGTTTCGCCCGCGAAAACGTCTGCTTCGATCGTTGCGGTCGCAGCTGCATCGGCAACGGTCAGCTCGCGCAGTTCCATCTACTCCCCCTTCGCGTCGTCCCCACCGGTGCCCGCCGGTGAACCGTTAAGGCCCGCAACGTCGGGAATCGCCGGGGATTTCGGTGTCGGCGCCGGTTCTTTCGCATCAGGTCGACGCAGGTAGAGAGGAACGAGCGGCTCAGGCTCACCCGTCAAATCGGCCACGGCCACCAGGCCTGTCGGGCGTGGCGCGACGTAGGTGATGTCAGCGGCGTGAATATCGGCGGTAAGGACCTGTTCGCGGAGGTTCTCCGGCACGCTCAGCACGTCGACTGCGTCTGCATCGTCGATGCGAAGCTCCGCAGGTGCCACGACATCTGGTCCGGCAATGCGCGCGCCGTCGCGGTAGTGCGCCCAATACACTTCGCGGCGGCGTGCATCGGTGACGACAAGGCAGGATTCCCCTGCCCCATCAGCGTGAATCAGCTGAGCCACCGCATCGTGAGTGCACACGCCATGGACGGGAATGCCGAGGGCCTGGCCGAATGCGGAGGCGGTGGCCATGCCGACGCGCAAGCCGGTGAAGGGGCCGGGGCCGCAGCCGACGACGACGGCATCGAGATCGGAAAACTCACGGCCAGCCTCGGCGAGCAGCTCCACCACGGTGGGAACGAGCAGCTCATTGTGCGAGCGCGTCGCCACCACCCGCTCGGCCAACGCCGTGGCTGATTGCGGCTGCTGCCCGTCGCGCACCTCCACCAGGCCGGCAACGAGGTCGGTGGTGGCAGTGTCGATAGCTAAGACGAGCATTCCTGACACGTCAGGCCCTTCTATTCAGCGCGGAAGCCGAAGCGCCAGATGTTGTTCTCCTGGTCCCAGTGCACCGGGTAGCCCTGGTCAGTGCTAAAGAACTGGTCGAAGTAGCTCCCGTTGCACAGATCCAGCACGTCGGACGGAACAGCATCGACGATGGAGACGCCCGCCTGCGGGTCCTCTGTCACCATCATGTAGTTCTCGCCGTTTTCAAAGGTGACCTTGTCGGCGTGCTCGCCGGCGGCCTCAAGCTTGGCGTCGATGAGTTCCTGCGGCTCATCGGAGCACACCGGGACAAATGCGGCGATCTCTTCGCCGTACACGCGGCGCAGATCGATCATCTCGGCGACGACTTCGTTGCTGTTCGTAGGCTCCATGGCCTGCAGCGTCTCGGCGAGGGAACCGGTGGCAGCCCCGTCCGGGGCAGCAGCAGCCGGAGTCGCCGAACCCGTGCTCAGCTTCGGCAGAACAAAGATCATCGCGGCGAGCGCCATGATCCACAGTGCGATGACGATTGCGAACCAGCCTTTTTGGGCACCTGTGAGCTTAAGCATGGCCACAACCCTACTCGGAAGGTGTCCACGAGATGATGCGACCCTGCGATTCGGGGTCCTCGCTTGCGCGTGTCTCGCGGTCGAGCTCCACCAGCAGATAGCGCGACGCGATCTGCTCGACGAGCCCGCCGCCCCATTCCGCCACGACGACAGAATCGGTCAGTTCCGTGTCCAGGTCGAGGGCATCGAGCTCGCCCAGCGGATCCACCGCGCCCGTGCCGCCGACGCTGTCGAGCAGCCGGTACGCGTCCACATGGACAAGCGCAGGGCGCCCGCTTATCGACGCTTTATGCTCCCGCGCAATGATGAATGTCGGGCTGGTCACCCGGCCTTTGACCCCCATGCCCCGGGCGATTCCCTGGGTGAGCGTGGTCTTTCCCGCCCCCAACGGGCCGTCCAAGATGACAACGTCGCCGGCTTCCAGCACCGCGCCGAGGCGTTCACCGAATGCTTTCGTGTCCTCGGCTGTGTCACACTCGACGGTCCCTTTTTCCGTGAACGGCGGTTTCATTGCTCCTCGCCCTTTCGCTTCTCGACGTCTTCTGCGCCCACATATTCCCTGCGCACCCTGCCATGCGGTGCGCACACCACTTCATAGTGAATCGTCCCGGCGCGGTCCGCTAGTTCAGCAGCACTCATTCCGCCAGCGCCGAAGATGACGGCCTCATCGCCGACGGCCACATTGTGCTCGTTATCCCCGAGCCAGATGATGAACTGGTCCATGCACACGCGCCCCACCTGCGGGTAGCGGACACCGCCAATGGTCACTTCCACCGCGTCCTGCCACGAGCGAGGCAGCCCATCTGCGTAGCCCACTGGGACGACGGCGGTCCAGCCGTCAGCCGGAGCAGTCCATGTCAGCCCGTAGCTGGCGCCTTCACCCTGGTTGATCCGCTTCACAGCAGTCAGGCGGGCGGACCAGGTCATGGCGGGGGTGAGCAAGGCGGCGTCGATAAGCGTCGCGCTCTTTTCTGCGACGGGGTTGAGGCCGTACAACGCGACCCCCGCGCGGACCTGCTCGTACGCGAATGCTGCACTGGTGAGCGTACCCGGCGAATTAGCGAGGTGGTTGCGCGTTGCGGCGAACCCCGCATTGCGGGCTGCAGCGATCGCGCGGTCGAACGCGGCGTGCTGCTTCATGTTGTAGGGATGTTCCGGCTCGTCCGCGCACGCGAGATGCGACATCACGCCCACGATATTGAGCCCCGCTTTACGCGCCTGAGCGAACGCGCGCTCCCAGTCTTCCTCATCGAGCCCCGAGCGGTTCATGCCCGTGTCCACCATGATGTGTACCGATGTATCGACGGGATGCTCAATAAGCCACGCGAGGTGCTCCATGCCCGGGACAGCGATCTCGACCCCCTCAGGGATCTCCTCCCCCGGCTCCCACAACCACGCGAGGACCGGCTTGTCGGTGAGCCCGCGCACGCGCCGCGCTTCATCGAATGTGGCCACCCCGAATGCGTCCGCGCCTGCCTGATCCATGATGGGAACGACGTGCTGCGCACCGTGGTTGTACGCATCAGCCTTGACCACGCACATCAAGCGCGCGTTGCCCAGCTGCTCTTTGATGAGGCGCGTGTTGTGCGCGATCGCGCCCAGATCAATGCGCACGACAGAAGAACTCATGGGAAATATTGTGCCACTGCGCGAGCTAGACCATGTGGATGGTGCCCAACACGACGAGCAGCAGCGCGACCGCCCACGTGGCGCCGAGCGAGACCTTCTCCGAGTTCTCGCGCGCGGCGGCGAATACGCGGCCTGCCGGACTCTGCGGCGCGCGGCGCACCCACCCGACAGCGAGCGCGCACAGCGTGGGCAAGCTGAGCGCGATCGTGGCGTAGAGCACGAGGAAGGCATAGCGCACCGCCACATCCACCCCGGCCGCCGACAGCACAGCCAGTCCACCGTAGAACGGCACCGATGTCGCCGACTGGATCAGGCCGAGCACGAAACCGACCACGACAGTCTTCGCCGACGGTGTCTTCAGCGGCTCCAAAATGCGGTTGACCAGGCCTGAATTATCCCCACCGCGAAGCGCCAGCAGGCCAGTGAGAATGCCGGTGGCGATGAGCAGAATGCCGAAAATCGGCCCTTCGACAAAGCGCTGGACCACATCCCCCAGCCCATCGAAGACGACGAGCATGAGGAAGGCCAGCGCGGCCACGCCGCACCAGTCACCCGCAACCAGCAACGCCGTGGTCTTCGCGTACCTGCGGCTGCCCCGGGGCACCATCACGCCGACAGCGACGATCACACCGATCAACAGCAAGTTGATCGAATCGACGAATGCGAACTGGACGGCGTGCAGCATTCCGGGACGTGGCTACCTGTTCTGGTTGTGCGGAGTTGTGCTGTGAGGGCTGGTTTATTCGACGGTGACCGACTTGGCCAGGTTGCGCGGCTTGTCGATGTCCTCGTTGCCGCACTGCTCCGCGATGAACGCGGCCAGGAACTGCAGCGGGACAGTAGCCAGAAGCGGCTGCATGATCGTCGGCGACTGCGGGATGCGCAGCAGCCAGTTCGCGTACGGCTCCACGGCGGTGTCGCCTTCTTCCGCGATGACGATCGTCTTTGCGCCGCGGGCGCGGATCTCCTGGATATTGGAGACGATCTTGGAGTGCAGCTGGGACACGCCACGCGGGCTCGGCACGATCACCACGACCGGCAGGTCGTCCTCGATCAGTGCGATCGGGCCGTGCTTGAGCTCGCCGGCGGCGAAGCCTTCAGCGTGAATGTACGCCAGCTCCTTGAGCTTCAGCGCACCCTCGAGCGCGATCGGGAAGCCCACGCCGCGGCCCAGGAAGAGCATCGTCTTCACTGCGCCGAGGGTCTCCGCGATATTTCCGCACTCCTCGTGGTTGGCCAGCGCCTGCTCGACCTTCTCCGGGATAGCTTCCAGCTCGTCCCAGATCGCTTCGATCTCATCCGGGTACTTCGTGCCCTTTGCCTGCGCGAGCGCCAGGCCGACGATGTAGTTCGCCGCCACCTGCGCCAAAAATGCCTTCGTGGAAGCCACACCGATCTCCGGGCCGGCGTGGGTGTAGAGCACCGCATCCGATTCACGCGGAATCTGGGAGCCGTTGGTGTTGCACACCGCGAGCACCTTCGCGCCCTGTGTCTTGGCGTGGCGGACTGCCTCGAGGGTGTCAGCGGTCTCGCCCGACTGGGAGATCGCCAGCACCAGCGTGCGCTCATCCAGCACCGGGTCACGGTAGCGGAACTCGGACGCCACCTCGATCTGCACCGGGATGCGCACCCAGTGCTCGATCGCGTACTTCGCCGCCAGACCGGAGTGGTAGGCAGATCCGCAGGCGACCACGAAGACTTGGTCGAAAGCCTTCAGCTCTGCTTCGGAAATCGAGTTCTCGTCCAGCACGATGCGCTGGCCGTCCCAGTGGCCGGCGAGCGTGTCGCGCACAGCGGCCGGCTGCTCGTAGATCTCCTTCATCATGAAGGAGTCGTAGCCGCCCTTCTCAGCTGCCTCGAGATCCCAGTCGATGGTGAACGGCTTGCCGGCGCCCGGGGTGCCGTCGAAATTCAGGACCTTGTACTCGTCGGCGGTGATCACCACGACCGAGTCGGACTCCAGCTCGACCGCGTCCTTCGTGTACTCGATGAACGCAGCGACATCGGAACCGAGGAACATCTCGCCCTCGCCGACGCCCACCATCAGCGGGGTGGATCGACGCGCGGCGATGATCTTCTCCGGGTGGTCAGCATGGGTGAACAGCAAGGTGAACGCACCCTCGAGGCGGTTCAGGACCTTGAGCGCCGATGCTTCGAAATCGCCCTTGGTGGAGCCGTCATCCACACCGTTGTAGGCGCGTGCGACGAGGTGCGCCGCGACCTCGGAGTCCGTGTCGGAGACCAGCTCGATGCCCTCGCGCTCGAGCTCAGCGCGCAGCGGCGCGAAATTCTCGATGATGCCGTTGTGGACGATCGCCGCACGGCCGTCGAACGACAGGTGCGGGTGCGCATTCTCATCCGTCGGACGGCCGTGGGTGGCCCAGCGCGTGTGGCCGATCGCAGTCGTGCCGCTCAGCGAACCCTCGCCGAGCTCAGCGATCTTGTCTTCCAAGTTCTGCAGCTTGCCTGCACGTTTAGCGACGTTGAGCTCTCCCCCGCCCGCTACTGCGATGCCTGCCGAGTCGTACCCGCGGTACTCCATCCGGCGAAGCGCCTCCAGTGCGATCGGCAAGCCCTGCTGGTTACCTACGTATCCCACGATTCCACACATGCGGACAAGGATAATGCATGCGGCAAAGACGCTCCGCACTAACAGCGCTCCGCTGCCCGCAACGTGCTGATCTGCCGCACCCGCGCACGTCGATGCAGTATCCTGTTCTTCGTGTCTGCGAAGTTGAAGAAGCTCAGCGAATTATCCAAGCGTGGCCCTCACCGGGTCATGGAAGGCGACCTTGGCTACACCGGCCTGCCTGGCAAGGTGTACGTCCCCGCCGACGGGAAGGCAGTCCCCGGCGTCGCTTTCGGCCACGATTGGATGAAGAGCGCCAAAGATTATGAGAAGACCCTGCGCCACCTGGCTAGCTGGGGCATTGCCGTGGCTGCTCCCGACACGGAGTGCGGCTTCAAGCCGAACCACGCCGGTTTCGCCGCCGACCTGGAGACGGCTCTGCAGATCCTCGGTGGCGTGAAGCTGGGCAACGGCAACACCACCGTCAGCCCGGGCAAGCTCGGCGTGATCGGCCACGGCATGGGCGGCGGTTGCGCAGTCCTCGCGTCCGTGAACAACGAAAAGGTCAAGGCCGTCGCCCCGATCTACCCGGCCTCGGTCGCCCCGTCTGCGGATAACGCTGCCCGTTCCTTGTTCCTGCCCGGCCTGATCATCGGCCCCGATGAGGACGCGGACGCAATCTTCGACCCGGGCAACCCGGCCAAGCTGGCCTTCAACTGGTCCGGCCCGGTCGCCTACCGCACTGTCGAGGATGGCAACCAGAAGTCCTTCAGCGAAGACGGCTTCAAGAAGCTCCTGCTCGGTCAGGGCCGTTCCAAGGCCAGCGTCCAGGAGACCGTCCGCGGCCTGGTCACCGGCTTCCTGCTGCACCAGCTGGACGGCGACAAGACCTACTCCGCTTATTCGGAGATGGATGCTGCCGGCAAGGGTGTCGAGTCCGTCTTCGGCAAAGAGCTCGCTGACCGCGCGGATTTCGCCCGCGGCGATGTGAAGAGCATCTTCTAGCTGAAGAGCACCCTCTAACGTCCGCCTGCGCTGCCCTTAGGCGCGCCGCTGCTCCGTCGGCCCTTCTTTCCGGAGCACTCCCTGCACCCGCCCGTGCCTGGCCCCGCGGTATGTTCCGCGCGGTGTCTGCACGGGCGGTTTTTGCACGTTCATCTCCCTGGCCAGCGCCTGCTGGCGCGCCGATTGCTCCATTTGCCGCTGGCTTTCTTTGAGCACCCGCTCGAATTCAAGCATGCGCCGCGCCGTACGGTCTTTGAACTGTTCCGCGAACTGCTGAAAATCCATTACCATCCCCCTGTCTTACGTGCCCGGTGGCCCTCGCCTGCCTGTTCAGGATGCGCCTTCTCCGTCGGCGCATCCGCCGGTTCCTCCACAACTGGCGCCTCCACCTGCATCTCCTGCTGCTCCGGCACCGCTTCCGCGCCGCTGGCTGCAGCCGCTTCCATCAATGCCTTCTTCGGCGGTGGCGACGGTTCTTTCACCTCAGCCAACTCAGGCGGCGGCGGGATTGTCCCCTCCGGGCACTCGGGCTGCTCCTGTACTGGCTCCGGTTTCTCCTCCGGACAGTCCGGCTCGGGTTTCGGCTCCGGTTCCGGTTTCTCCTCTGGACAATCCGGTTCCGGTTCCGGCTCAGGTTCTGGCTCCGGGCAATCCACGACTGGCTCGACTGGGCACTCGATCTGCGCCAGGCACTCTGCAACTGATTGGCCGAAAGCTTCGAGTCCGGCGATGACGTGCTGGACCACGCAGTCGCCTGCGGGGCCGATAGGCGGGACTGCCGGTGGGGCGGGAACGAGCGAGCTCGGGCACTGGGCAGGGACCGTCTGCGCTACCGGCGTCTGCTGGAGAGTGCCGTCCGCGCCCAAGGTGACATCGACGTCAACATTGACGTTGATATTCACGCCAGCATCGAGCCCCGCGGCCGCAGGAACAGTCACCTGCGAAAGAGCTGGCGCGTCAGCTACAGGTTCAGGTAGTTCAGCTGGCCGTGGCGCCTGTTCCGGCGGGCACTCGGCAACCGGAGGTGCGGGAACGGGTTCCGGGGCAGGGTGCGCAGGCGGTGCCGGCGGACAGGCCTCCGGCACCGGCGCGGGCGTAGGCGGGCATTCGCCAGAAGGCGTGTACTGCTTGGTGGCGGGCGGGGTGGTTGCACCAGCGCCGTCGCAAAGCTGCTCCAACCCGTCGTAGCACTGATCAATCGAATCATTGCGATCATCGACGGTGCCCTCAATGCACACCAAGCCCTCCAGAATCGGGGCGAGGACGGTGGAGCCGAGCGCCACCAATGGGCAATCCTTCAGGGCGGCAAGCAGATCGAGAATCACATCAATCGTCGCCTGTATGCCGCAATCGGCTGACTCATCGATGTCCTTGACGGAATCGGCACAGTCGCAGGACTGCTGGTGGAGATCATCCAGTACATCAGAATGCGTGCCCTGCTCCCCATCCAGGTCATTCTCATGGCTGGCCACACCGACGCTGCACAGCCACTCCTCCGCCCCGGAGGCCAACTCCGTCAGCATGGGCACGGCAGCGAGAACACCGACGATGCCCACGAGACTCCCCGGCGAGGAAGCGGCACACGCCGGCTTAGGGTTCAGCGATTCCACCTGCGGCGGAACGGACGCGATGTCCATCCCATTCGTCTTGTCGATCTTCGCGGAAATGGACGAGACCTTCTGCCCCACAAACTCCACATCCGTGAGCGGGACTCCCGGTAGTACGGCTACGGTGCGTGCAATCTCCCCCAGACCTTCTTTGAGCTTCGCATTAGACATCCTGGTTGAACCCCGCAGCATTCTCGCGGTCAACCCCGTCCACATCCGCGGCCAACCGCAACATCTCCTCAAACTGGTTGACGCGTGCGCGCAGGCGGTCCACCGTCCGGTCATAGACACGGTCCACCGCCGAGGAAATCCTGTCCCCGCGATCCGAGAACCCCTCCCCGAACACACCGCTGTCCACCGACGGTTTCGCTCGCTCTAGACGGTCAATCGCCTCGTTATAACTGTTTATCCTCGTTACCAATACTTCCCGGAGCTCGTCCGGTTCTAGGTGCAACTGCTCGGCCACACTCATCACTCCCCCAGCGTGGTTGAAGCCGCAAAAAAGCGGCAGCCTTCATCTTCCACAGACTTAGACTGCCGCTAGGCCGGTTCGGTTCCCTCGAACCGAAAATTTGTTTACACCGCTGCGACCACCGCGGCCAAACGGCCCGCGACCTTGCGGGCGTGCTCCTCCTCGGAGGCTTCCACCATGACGCGGAACAGATCCTCCGTGCCGGACGGGCGCAGCAGCACACGGCCACCCGTGCCCAGCTCCTCTTCTGCTTCAGCGATAGCGTCCTTGACCTCCTGGCTTTCCAGAATGCGGGACTTATCGGAAACAGGAACGTTGATGAGCACCTGTGGCAGCACCGTCATCACGCTCGCAAGCTCCTGCAGGGTCTTGCCCGTCTCCGCCATGCGCTCCATGATGAGCAGGCCGGACAGGGTTCCGTCGCCCGTCGTCGCACGCGCGGGCACCACGATGTGACCAGACTGTTCGCCGCCGAGCGAGAAATCGCCCGCATTGAGCTCCTCGAGCACGTAGCGGTCGCCGACCTTCGTCTCACGCATGGCGATGCCCTCTCGCTGCATGGCAATCTTCAGGCCAAGGTTGCTCATCACAGTCGCCACCAGCGTATTTTCGCGTAACGACGACTTCTCCTTCATCCCCAGCGCCAGCACGGCCATAATCTGGTCGCCGTCGACCACATTGCCCTCTGCATCAACGGCCAGGCACCGGTCGGCGTCACCGTCATGAGCCAAGCCCAGATCCGCGCCGTGCTCCAGGACAGCCTTCTGGACCTGGTCGATGTGGGTGGAGCCGGAGTTGTCGTTGATGTTGTACGCATTCGGCTCGTTGAAGATCGCCACGACCTCAGCGCCCGCCGCGGCGTACGCTTCCGGAGCGATTTTCGATGCCGCACCGTTCGCGCAATCCACCACGACCTTGATGCCTGACAGCGATGTCGTCATCGACTCCGCCAGGTGCTCGAGGTAACGCACGTGCGCATCAGGCGACTCCTCGATAATGCGGCCGATTCCGGTGCCCGTCGGACCACCGGGTTCCAGGTTCTCCATGGCGCGCTCGATCTCATCTTCCACTGCGTCGGCGAGCTTCTTGCCTCCGGCGGAGAAGAACTTGATGCCGTTATCCGGCATCGGGTTGTGCGATGCGGAGATCATCACACCGATATCGGCACCGTAATCGTCGGTGAGAAACGCCAGACCCGGTGTCGGAATCACGCCCACACGCAGCACGTCCACCCCCTTCGACGCCATTCCGGCCGCCATTGCCGCGGCGAGCATCTCGCCGGACACACGCGGGTCACGCCCAATGATCGCGGTGGGCCGCCGCTGCTCCGAACGCTTATTCTGCGTCAGCACCGTCGCCGCTGCCTGCCCCAATTTCAGGGCGAGCGGCGCCGTCAGCGCTTCGTTAGCGAGCCCACGAACACCGTCAGTACCAAACAGTCGAGTCATAAAAGATAATTATGCCGTACACGCTGTGTTTCGCTCGGTGAGGGTTTTCATCCCGTTCTCAAGAGCCGACTGCGTGGGTCGGAGCGTCGATAAGCTGCTTTTCTTTCGCCCCCCTGAAAAGCAGAACGCCGCCGCCCCGACATGCGGGAGCAGCGGCGTAAAGCCTGCGTACAGCAGCGATTAACGCTTGGAGTACTGCGGTGCGCGACGGGCCTTGTGCAGACCAGCCTTCTTGCGCTCCACGGCACGAGCGTCACGGGTGAGGTAACCGGCCTTCTTAAGGGTCGGGCGCTCAGCCGGGTTGTAGATGTTCAGCGCGCGGGCGATAGCCAGACGCAGTGCGCCAGCCTGGCCGGTCGGGCCGCCGCCGCCGATGTTCGCCTTGATGTCGAACTGGTTCTCACGCTCGAGCAGCGTCAGCGGGGACAGGATGTCCTGCTGGTGCAGCTTGTTCGGGAAGTAGTCCTCGAGGTCGCGGCCGTTGACGGTGATCTTGCCCTCGCCCTCGACGACGGTCACGCGTGCGATGGCGCGCTTACGACGACCGACGGTCTGGATCGGACCCTCGTGGTAAACGGGAGCCTCGACGACCTCGTCCTGGGAGTCGTCCTCGCCAGCGACTGCGTCACCGATGGTGTAGTTGAACTCCTCGGTGGCAGCGGTAGCCGCATCGATATCGGTCTGGGTAGCCTCGACGCCCTCAGTCTGGTCAGCGGCGTTCGTGGTCTCTTCGGTGATGTTGTTCGGCTCGGTCATTACTGCGCCACCTGCTTAAACTCGAAGTTCTCGGGCTTCTGCGACTCGTGCGGGTGCTCGGAGCCGGTGTAAACGTGAAGCTTCTTAATGGACTGACGGGAGAGGCGGTTGTGCGGCATCATGCCCTTCACAGCCTCTTCGATCACGCGGTCCGGACGCTCGTCGAGAGCACGGCCCAGGGTGATGGACTTCAGACCACCCGGGTAACCGGAGTGGCGGTAGCGCATCTCGCGCTCGCGCTTGTTGGACGAAATGTGGACCTTATCGGCATTGATGACAATGACGTGGTCGCCGGTGTCAGCGTTCGGCGCGTACTGCGGCTTGTGCTTACCGCGCAGCAGGTCTGCGACGGTGGAAGCAAGCTTGCCCAGCACCACGTCGGTAGCGTCGACGACGTACCACTTGCGGGTAATGTCACCGCTCTTCGGGTGGTAGGTAGACATGTTTGACTCCTTGAAGTCTTTATCTAGAGGCTGCCGGCCATGGTGCGCTCAACCTTGCCCTCCCCTGTTCCGGCGGCCGGTGGAGACCCGGTGGGGCGGCCCGGGGACGAACACCTGATTGGACACCGCTCGCGCGGCGGGCATGGTTCATCCACGGTGGGTAAAACACACAGGCCTTAAACCTTAGAGCACGCCCTACTCAGACTCCAAAACGCGACTTCCGCTTCTGCGCTGGTGCGTACTGCGGGGACAGCACGACAAATGCGTGCGCCCCACCTGCCCATGGTGGTGCGCACGCACTGGAATCGAAACGCTCTTCAGTAGGGCGGGCCGTTCGCCGCGTCTGCCCTGCGGGATGCTGGGTCAGATCAAAAATTGGCCCGCTTTGTAGATGAGCGGTTCAGTACTTGTGTTTGTGTTCGTTCGTCGTTTTACCCCCAGCTATTCGCGGCGGCGGTGTTGACGGACTGCATGCGGTCGTTGCCGTCCTCGACGGCGCGGCCGATGGCCGAAAGGATGTCGTTGAGGTCCTGCGCCGCGGTGTCCCACTTGTTCTGGTGCTCCTGGTAGCGGTCAGCTGCTTCGCCTTCCCAAGAGGAAACCATCGGCTTGAGCTGGTCTTTAAGGTCCTCCAGCTGGCTGCCGATATTGCGGGACGAGGTCTCGATGTCGGATGCAGCGTCGGCGAGTGAACCGAAGCCGTACTTGATCACTGTCACTGTGTGTTCTCCCTGAGTCAGATCTATGTGGTGGTGTGTGCGTGTTGCGGTGTGTGGACCGGTCCGATGCTTGTGGCGTTGTTTCGAGCGCTACAGCGCAAGGCCGCCGGCTGGTGCGATGTTTGCGAAGGCGTCGGAATTCGTTGCGTCGACGTCTTCGAAGTTGCTGGCGTTGTCGCGGATATTCGACGCGATGTCGCCGAGTGCTTCGCCAAGGCGGCGCTCCGCGTCATCGAAGCGGACCATCAAATCGTCGAAGCTGGCCTGCGCGCTGCCGGACCAGTAATCGCGCGTGGACTGCGCGACATCTTGAAGGCGGTTGAGCTCGGCATTGACCGAGTCGTTGGTGTCGTCTACGTTGTTCGCCGCGTTGCGCATGACGTCGGCTTCTGTGCGGAATTGAGCGGTGCTCATATTTCCTCCCCCGATATTGTTGTGTGCAATGGATTGTGGACGTGGTCTGCGGCGCTGAGGCCGTTTGTGACCTTTCCACCCTTATTGGACTGTTCTTCACCCTGTTTCGGTTCCCTGAGAACCGGAACTTTTTTCGCGCCTCAGCCGGGCGGGGTGAAGCGGGCGGATTCGTTGGCCATGGTGCACGTGGCTAATTGGACAGTGGTGGGCGCAGTACGTGTGTGGCAGCCGATGGAAATCTGCACGTCACGGTCGGTCCAGGTGGACCACAATGCGTGGGATCCGTCCGGAAGCGCATGCTCGTAGCGGACGCTGACCTCGTCACTTTCGGTGTGGCGCAGTTCCGGATCCTCCTCGATGTCTTTTTTCACCTGCCGCATGATGTCTTCGGGCGGGACGCCGTAGAGCGGGTCCACCGCGAGCTGCAGGCGGAAATCCGGGTCAGGTCCGGTCGCGCGCCACATGTCGCCGTCGGGCTCGAGGCGAAAGCCGACGGGCAGTTCCACGGTCAAACCGTCTTGTTCGAGGACGACCTTTTCTACTTTCGGTTCAGCGGGATCCGGATCAGGTGCGGGCACCTCACCGGGATCATCGCCGACGCTGCCCGTCGGCAACGCCGCACCTGCCGAATCGCGGGAGACTGCGATGTCTGCATTACTATTCTCGTCTCCTTCTTCATCGCTTCCCCGTCCGGCGACGAACCAGATCGCTACGGCGCAGACCGTGGTAACCAGACCGACCGCGCCGACAAGCGCATAGCCTGATCGGCCGAAGCGTTCCTGCCGACGTGGTTCCAGCGCTGGACGCCGGATCGGGATTTCCCGGATTTCCTCCCATTCGTCAGTCGAGGGGTGGGTGTCGGTGTCATCGGCCTCGTCCAGCGACTCGCAGGTCAGCTCGACTTCGTAGTCGCCGAATGCGCAGATGAGCTGCTTGAGTGACGCATCAGTCGCGACGAGATGCACGGGTGTCCACTTCGGGTGTTCGCCGAGCACACTGCGGACATAACTGACGATCTCGCCGGCGGACGGCTTGTCGTAGCGGTGCACATTGGCCAGGCCGGAAAAAACAGTGCATTCATCATCGACGGTGACGGTGAGAAGGGCGTTAGCGCCCGGTTCTGGTGACGTGTCGGCGGCAGCGGATGAGCGGCTGCCGCTGACGTGGGCGGTGGTCATGGGGTCTCCTCGGATTGGGGTGCGGATGGGACGTCGATAAGCGTGTTTTCTGCGATGTGGATCGGGCCGATCTGCTCGTTGTCGCGGACGAAGATGCCGCGGCCGGGGCGCAACGGCAGTGGGCGAACGCCGAAGAGCGCGCCTTCGTCTTTGGTGCCGGAGAAGAGCACGACATCGGGCAGTTGGTCCTTGAGGGCGCTGAGGAACGGCGCGAGCAGAGCACGGCCCGTGCCGCCGAATTTGCGGGCGGCGATGATGTGCAGGCCAATGTCGTGCGCATGCGGGATGAGCGGCAGCAACGGGCGAAGATTCTCTTCACCAACGAGTTCAAGATCGTCGACGACCACGTAAATATCCGGTCCCGTCCACCAGTTGCGCGCGGCGAGCTGTTCGGCAGTGATATCGGGGCCGGGCAGACGCCCAGTCAGGGTCGTCGCGGTATCCGCGAGCGCGGCCTTCGCGGCATCGGTCGACCCGCCGTAAGCCGCGACCATCGGGTGATCCGCGTGCCGCAGATGGGTGCGACGCGGATCGATCACCACCATGCGGGCTCGCTCACGCGGCATCGTCGCAAGCTGCCCGATCACCGTTGCCACCAGCGTGGACTTTCCTGCACCGGAAGCACCGACGGCGAGCAGGTGCTGGCGGTCGAAGGTGACAGGTTCCACGTCGCGCCCGCCGATGCCAAGCAGGATCCGCCCGCGGCGCTTTGCCGGCACGGACTGCGCGAGCTCGTCGATGGCAATGCGCGCCGGCAGGACCTTCAGCTTCGGCACCGGGGTCTGGTCCGCCGCCTGCGCGGCGATGTGCGCGATGTCTTCCTTCGCGGTCGCGGCGATGAGCATGCTCTTTCCAGCAGCGGTAATACCGCGGCCCGGCGCGGCAGGCAGCTTCTCCTGCAATTTCCGGTCCAGCAGCGAATCCATCGGCTCAGTGAGTTTGAGCTCCAGACGCGTGCCAATGAGGTCGCGCACATTCGGCCGCACCGCATTCCACCGCTGCGTGGTCACCACCAAGTGCACACCCGCAGCCGGACCTTCCGCAGCGATCGTGGCCAGCGCATCTTTCAGATCCTCCAGCTTCGAATCGGCGGCGATGAGCGAGTGCCAACCATCGACGACCAGTACGGTCCGCGCGGGAAACGCACGTCGCTTATCGACGATCCCCAACACCTCATCCACCACCCTTTTCACCTTCTCCTCATCGCCGCGCCCGGCCACACCGGCAACGTGGGGCAGGGATTCAAGCACGTCCGAGTCCCCGCCACCGGCGTCGATGACATAAAAGCCCAGTTGGTCTGTGGTGTGCGTCGCCGCCAAGGAGGCAATGATCGTCCGCACCGCCATCGATTTGCCGGTCTGCGGCCCGCCCGAAAGCGCCACATGCCCACCGGAGACACCGAGATCGATGGTCAGGGGGTGTTGGCGCTGGTGATACGGGTCGTCGATAAGCCCAATGCTCGCTTTGAGCTCCCCGCTGTCCTCGCACACTTCCGGAAGTCCCACGCGTGGCGGTAACGGCGGAAGCCACACGGTGTGCGCGCTCTGTCCGCGCGCTGCCGCTGTCTTCTGCGCGGCGCTCACAACCTCGGCGAGCAGCGTCGTCGTCGGATCAGGAAGAGCCGCCGCGACCGCGGGCTCATCAACCTCGTCCCATCCCGCGAACAACCTGACCTGCGGTGCTGCCCCTGGGCTCGTCGGCTCAGCCGGACGCATGAGCGGGCCGGAGACATAGGACGCTTTGAAGCGTGTGAGCTCCGTCGACGCTGTCTTGATATAGCCCGCGCCTGGGTCCGCCGGCAGTTCGTAGGCATCTGAAACCCCGAGCACCTGGCGCGATTCCGCCGCGGAAAATGTGCGCAAACCGATCCGGTACGACAGATGCGAATCGAGCCCGCGCAGCTTGCCCTCTTCCAGGCGTTGCGAAGCGAGCAGAAGATGCACGCCCAGCGAACGTCCCAAACGCCCCACCGCGACGAAGAGATCCGCGAAATTCGGGTGCTGGCCGAGCAGCTCCGAGAACTCATCGACCACGATCACCAGCGACGGCAACGGGTCGAGATCCGGCCGGGTGCTCGTGCGCGCTGCGTTGTATTCAGTAATATTGGCGAAATTTCCCGCCGCGCGCAGCAGCTCCTGCCGGCGGTTCATCTCGCCGGAGATCGCATCAAACATGCGCTCAACCAGCACCGCCTCGTCCTCGAGGTTGGTGATCACTGCTGACGTGTGCGGCAATCCCTCGCAGCCCAGGAAGGTCGCGCCGCCCTTGAAATCGACCAGCACCAGGTTGAGCTCGTCCGGCGAATGCGTCGCCGCGAGCGCCACGACGAGTGTTTTCAAAAGTTCTGATTTTCCGGACCCCGTCGCGCCGATGCACAGCCCATGCGGCCCCATGCCGCCGTGCGCCGATTCCTTCAGGTCTAGATAGACCGGCCCGCCGTTCGGGTCCACGCCGATCGGGACGGTGAGACGCTGCCGGCTCCCCTCGCGTCCCGGCCACATGGCGGGCCCGGCGAGATGGTCGATGTCGTCGATGCCGAGCAAGTCCAGCAGTCCCCCGCCACGGGGTGTGTTCCCATTTCCGTTGTCTGGCCTGCGGTAGAACGCCAGGTTGCGGTAGATGAATTCGGCGGCGCCCGCGCTGAACGTGTCGGTCTCGCCGAGCCTCTCGACACCGGATGTGGTCACCGCGTCGATCTCGTCGCCGCACAACAGGTGGAGTGCATCGTCGTGAACGAACGCGTCCGTGTCCTCGGTGACGGCGAGAACACAGTCCGCTTCCCCATAGGCCATGGCCTTCGGCGACGCCGCATCCACGACCGCCACCGTGAAACCGGCTGCGCCCGGGTCGCGGGTATGCGGCAGCCATTTCGCCGCCTCCAACCCGGGGGCGCTGATTTCCAGCCCGACTGCCTCCGGACCATGGAAGAACGCCAGTTGCGCCACGATCGACCGCGCCACCTCGTGCGCCCGCGGGCCAGCCAGAGTGAGCAGCGGAAATGCCTCCAGTTGAATCACGATAGGCATGCGCGGCACTGTGCTGACCGCGGCGACTGTGCGGCGCAGACTCACCGCGCACACCGGATCCAAGTCCTCCGGGGAACCTGGATCTGCGACCTCCACCGGAGTGCACAGAGATGACCTGCCTGTGCCGACTCGAACCTCGTATGCCCGCGGGTCTTTGCTCGTGCGCTCCCACACTCGTTCCGCATCCACGGCGTTGACTAGGTGATCCGGGTGCGGGTGGAAGAATTCCACGTGCTCGCGCTGCTGGGCGGCATTGCTCCGCGCACGCTCCGCTAACGCATCCAGATGGCGCAGATACACTCGGCGCGACTCGTCGATATCGCCGGCTTTTTCCGGCGGGTTCAACGTGGTCAGAAGGCCCATGATCATCATGAGCGGAAAGACCATCATCATGGGGCTGATCCCGCGCCCGCTGAGCGCGAAGATAGCCACCATCGCTCCGATGGCCGCGACCATCACCACGGGCATGATGATGCGCATGAGTGGCTCCGGCGGTTTGCGCACCGCCTGCGGCACGCTCTCCGCGTCGAGCTGCCCCGTCGGCAGGGGCGGTGCCGTCTGCGCAGTAGTCCCGGCAGCCGGCGGCGCTTGAATCGGGTCGTTATCGAGCCCCAACATTCGTGATTTCTCCCCCCTCGAGAATTCGCGCACCCCACACCTTTACGGTTTTGTCCGCACGTGCGGTTCTTTGGTCAGGGAGCCCCCCGGCTTCCCTGTCCACCACAGCGTGGCGGTGCGTCGATGATTCCGAATCATAGGCAACAACCCCGCACCGCGCGCACCGAAAAGTCCCGAAAACGGCGCATTGTCTACTGAAGTAGACATCGATGGCCCCCACGCACCCCCGTGACGGGGCAGACTGGAACAGAACAACCAATCGTGAATCCGGGAGGAATCATGGTCGCTGCATCGACCCATCATGTTGTCCGCGTGACCGTGCGCATCAGCGCGGCACCGATCTACCGTTCCGTCGACGTGAGTTTGCCCACGTCATCGACACTCAGCGAAGTGCTGCCCGAATTGGCGCGGCTGATTGAGCTGCCGCAAACAGCCGGCCGACCATGGGAGTTCGCCACTGCGGCGGGCGCGCCGCTGGACCCGCATGTTCCGCTGCACAATATGCGGCTTCGCGACGGCCAGGTCCTCGCCCTACGCCCGCACGAACCCGTCGATCCGCCAGTGGTGCGCGATGCCGCAGAGTCATTGGCGGCGGCAGCTGCGGCCACCACTCGTTCGGGGATTGACACTGCCGCGACCTTCGCCGGTGCCACAGCCGCAGGGATCCTCACCGCATCCTTGTCCGCTCCGCTAGCTGGCGCGGCAGTTACTGCATTGCTCCTGCTCGTGATTGCTGTAGCTGCCCGGTCCCGCGCTGTCTTTCCCGCCGCGGCATGCGCCGCCAGCGCAGTCTGCGGTGCGTGGGTGAGCGAGATCCACGACGAAACCGGTACCTGGCCGCCCGCGACCGATCTCGCATTCGGCGCGATGACTGCATGTGTGATCGCGGCCGCCCTGACCGTGGGCGGTGCGGTGCTTGGACTCGCCGGCCCACGCGTGACATCGGCGGTGCTGACCAGCGCGGCTCTCATTCTCGCGGGCTCGCTCGCAGTCTGGCTGCCCTCCCCGACAGCCCCGTACGCCGCGGTGGTACTCGCCGGGATCACCGCGGTGATGCTCACCCCGTCGGTGGCCACGCGCGCTGCGGGCTTGCGCATTCCGCGGGTCCCCACCGCCGGGCAGGAATTCGGCATCGCGGACGATTACCAGGATGATGTGGACGCGCGCTCGGACGCCGCCCGCGCCATCACCGCCGGCATCAGCGTCGCCGCCGCGCTGTGCGTCATTCCGGCGCTCCTCGTACTCGCTCGCTCCGGCGGCGGATGGGTCTTCGCGTTGTGCCTGTGCACCGCGGGCGCGCTCATCGTCCACGCATCGCGCCACCACGGCACGATTCCGCGCCTCAGCCTCGGTAGCACCGCGATGCTGGCGCTGGCCTGCGGTGTCACGGCCGTTGCAGTCGTCGACAGCGCGCACCCGGCGCTACTCATCGCTGCCGGGTTCACCGCTCTTACTGCCGCTACTGCCGCGCTGTGGGCTGCCCGTGTGCCGGATCTCGAGCCGACCACGCTCGTCTGGCTTGAACGCGCCGAGGCCGCCGCGATCATTGCCGTCATTCCGCTCGCGGTGAAGCTCACCGGCATCTTCGATCTCATTCGGGGGCTGTAATGCGCGCATTTTCTCGCCTATCGACGTCCCTTGCCGCCCTTCCCTTCCTCCTTCCCGCCATCTCCTGTCCGCACCTCGCTGCTGCTCAAGACATCACCTGCGCCGTCGGCGCGCCCGCGGGTGAAACAGATGACATCCATACGAGCGAGGCCGCTGAGGCCCGCTCCCAATTGCATCGTCTCGCCACCGGAGCCGGCGTCAAAGTGGCTGTGATCGACACCGGTGTTGCCGGTCATCCGCAGTTGAACCAGCTTTCCGGTGGCGCCGACTTCGTCACACCCGATACCCCGGAACCGTTCAAGGATTGCGATGCGCACGGCACCGTCGTCGCCGGCATCATCGCCGGAACTGACGCCGGGATCGCTCCGGACGCGGAGATTCTGTCCATCCGCCAGTCCTCAGCCCACTACCGCTCACCTGCTCCCCGCGGGGAAGATGCTCCAGCCGCCGCCACCATCGGTGACCTGGAGACGCTCACGCGGGCGATCCACAACGCGCTCGACGAGAACGCAAAGGTCATCAATATTTCTGTGGTTTCCTGCGTCGAACCGGAACTCGCGCCCCGCGTAGATACCCGCGGTCTGAAAGACGCTCTCGGCCGCGCCGAACACGCAGGTGCTGTGGTGGTCGCCGCCGCCGGCAACCTGTCACGCGAGTGTCCTGCCGGTTCCACTGTCTTCCCTGCGCATTTTCCTACAGTCCTCGCTGTCGGTGCGCGTGCCGATTCCCACTCCATCGCCGATTACTCCCTCCCCGTTCCTGAAGGCGCCACGCTGCTCACCGCTCCGGGCACCGTCGAGCGCGCTTCCGCCCCAGGTGTCAGGGGCTGGTCTGTGGGCAAGGCAGGCGAGCGCGGCGAAATCGAACCATTCGCCGGGACGAGCTTCGCCGCACCTGTGGTCAGCGGCACCGTCGCCCTCCTGCGTCAGCGCCATCCGCATGCCACACCTGCCCAGCTCCGTGACATGATCACCGCCTCCGCGGAACCGCACGGCGGTGCCATCGACCCGCTGCGGGCTGTCTCTTTCGTCGAACGCGAGCAGAGCCCCGACACCGCACCGCTGCGTGCGCGCCCAATTGAGACCATTGATTCCGCTGCCCCACACCGAAGCAGTTTCACGGTCGCAAGCGTCGTGCTCGTCGCCGCCCTTGCTGTCGCAGTGGGCGCTTTTCGACGGATACTCCTCCAGGGCCGGCCCCGACATCGCTCCATTCACCACGGCTAAAACTCGTCGCGAAGGTGGAGCGCCGAGACCAGATTGACTGGCGCCGCAGCGCTATCAGTAGGTCGCGGTCAGCGCTGCCTCGCGTGTAAGGGCTGGGCCTTCGGGCAGGAGACTGAGAATGCTCCACGGAACGGTGTCCACGTGCAGTGCGCCGACGACATCGAGATTGTCCCTGGTATCCACCAGATGGCGCTGACCTGAAGCGGACACGACGTGGTAGCCGGCACCGGTGTCGACGCCGACAGCACCGGAGGCTAAGCCGACGAAATGGGTCGCGGGGCTATCACCGGACAGCTCGACCGATCCTGCGGTCAAAACATCCGAGTCTGGGGCAACGAGTGCAACAGAGCCTGACTCCGTCACGCACACGGCCGATCCTTGTGGATCCACCCACTCCGGCGCTTTCTCCGGAACGGCGATATCTAGCGGGACTTGGGCATCCGGATACGCGGCGATCTGGGAGGGGGAAGAGGTTGAGGTGGGGGCGGCAGCGTCGATAAGCAACTGCTTCTGCAATTCCGAAACGGGCTGAATGCCGCCGTGCTGGGTGACAGCCCATGCTTCATCGGTGCCGTCGGCGAGCAACAGGCGCGGCAATGGGTGTGGCAGGCGGACCGGCGGAAGTTCGCGAATCGCGGACAGCACCGGCGCACTGATGTCTACGCGGACGACGTTCGCGTCAATGCCCAGGGCACGTCGGATCAGCCTGCCCTGTGCATCGCTGTCTGACGGAAGTTTTGCACGCCCCTCATTGGTGAGCATCCACTCGTTGCCGCCTTGAGTCACCGCGACAGCCTGACCGTCGGCGAGCTGCTGCACCGGTTCCCCGGCGACAACCGTGACACGCTCCTCCCCCTCGCACGCCGACCACACAGCATCCACCGCATCGCCCGGCGCGAACATCGCCGGCGCCGTGGCGATGCCCAACGGCACACCGCGCGGCATCTCGGTGAGCCGCTCCTCCCCCACGCGCTGCGGCTCCTCCGCGCTGCCTGCGATCAGTCGCGCCGACGTCAGGTTCGTCACCGGGTGCACCACCTCCCCGACCCGCACGTACATCGCCCCGTCATTGGCCCGCAGAATCGCCGCCGTGCCCGGATCCGGATTCGGCCGCAACCACGCGAACAGTCCTGAACCCGCCGCGATGAGCGCCACCGCGACCATCCCGAAAATCGCCGAGCGTCGCCGTGCCGCCAATGGATCATGAATCATCCGGATATCCCCGTAGATGAGCCCGTGTTCCACGCGCCGGCGCATGAAACGGTGCCCGGACACCTGTGAACGCGTCGTCGGCAGCAGCCTGCGCGCCTGCTTTGTCTCCCCCGAAATGACATGAGTGTGCTGAGCCATGTGGACGCCCCCCGTCGATTAGCAATGGCTTCTTTACACGAAGCTAAGCGCATGCGGCGCGGGCTTCAACCCGAAAATGCGCACTACAGTGCGCAACGCTATTCGACGTCCGCGGCCGCCAGCTCCTCACTCGTCGGAGTCAGCTCAGGCAGCTCGGTAGAGCCACCGTTGGCGACGGCGTCGCGCTGAAGCTCTTTGATCTCAGCTGGGGTGAGCTGTGCGTTGACGGCGAAGATGGTCACGCGGCCGCGCTGGTAGACGGGCGTGACGCCGGGGGTGGTCCACAAGGCCTTGTCCACCTGCCAGTTCTTGGGACCGGGCCAGAAGGTGTTGCCGGAGGAGACGATGAAGCGGACGCCCAGATCGGCAGCGGCGTCGTCGGCGGGCGATTTCTCGTTCGGTCGGCCGCGTTCACCGGCGCCGAGCTGGCCGGCGCGGTCGGCGAGCAAGTTCGAGTCGACGCCCATCCCGCCGTTGGGCCACAGGTAGTGGCGGGCGACGGTGGGGACGCCGTTGATGGCATAGGCCCAGGAGTAGCCATCGGTGGATTCACCCATAACGAGCCCCTCCTGCGCTTCCGGGCGGGAGCCGAGCCACGCATAGGCGGTCATCTGGTCGTCGTCGACCATGCGGTCGTTGAGGCGGGAGGCGTCGAATGACATTTCGGCACCGTCGACAGCGACAGTGGACGCCCAGGCGCCAGCGCCCCACCCGGTCAGTGCAGCGAGCACGGCTGATGCGAGCGAGGTGCCCCACACCCACGGGCGGCGGATGCCGTAGCGGGCGGCGATGGGCGCGAGCGTGAAAACGCGGATGATCACAGCCGCACCGACGGCAGCGCCGGCGATGACGGTCAGCGCCACCACGGTGACGATGCGGTGCGCCGAGTTGTAGTGCGGCGCGCCCAGCATGGTCAAAAGCGGTTCCCACATCCCGTCGAACGGATGCAGCGCGTGTGCGGTGGTGGCCACCATGATCCCGTAGAAGACTGGCGCCCAGACCTGCCCGCGCCACACCACCATGGCGATGGCACCGAAACCGGCGAGCCACAGCAAGATGGTGGGATCGAAATCGGGGAAGAACTCGCCCACGTGGCGGGTCTCCATCATGAACGCCTTGTCCCAGGCCTCCTCAGCGGTGACATTCTCACTCGCGTCCCAGGTGTTCACTTCCCCAGACTGAGCCTGGCCGGCGAGCAGCTGCGGGAGGAACGCCACCGTCGCGCCGAGCGCCGGGATGGCCAACCAGAGAACATCGCCGACGCGTGAGCGGTCCGGGCGCCACACCAGGTACGTCGCCCAGTACAGCAGGACCGCGAGCACCACCACGAGTACGGCCGACGGGTGGACCTGCATCATGCCCAGGAAGGCGAACAGCGTCGGCAGTGCCAGTGCCCGGTAGCGCGGCACCTGGTGGAACAGCGCGATGACGAGGCCGGACAGGCCGATCGCCACGATGTACGGGCGCATGCCCACGAAGTCCGGGATCCACACCAGCACCGGCGACGCGTACACGCCGATGGCGGCCAAGCCCGCGGCGATCTGCGCGACCATGCCGTGGCCGCGCGCCATCGCCCATGCCAGTCCCGCGGCGCCGGCGGGCAAAGCGAGGCTCGGCAGAACGATCGACGCCAGGTTCACTGCCTCCACAGGGGCAAGGCCGCCAGCTTTGGCGAACAGCGCTGTCGCCGCGTGGAATGCGGACGGGTAGAACAGGTCGATGTGCGTTTCAGGGTTCTGCAGCTCGCCCATCCGGGTGGGTGAGGCGATGCCTTCTTCCATGATGAAACGCACGGCGTTGACGTGCCATTGGATGTCCCAGCCCTGGACGATATTGTTCAGCTGGCCCGGCACCTTCGACTGGAGCTCGAGCTGTTTCGCGATCAGCATCCACACGCCAGCCACGACACCGGCGCCGGGGAGCACCCACGACGGGTCGGCGATGCTGCCGCGCCGCCAGTCACCCGGCCACAGGCCGCGCACCCAGTTCTTCGCGGCACGCTTTTTCGCCCGTCGCGCGAATGCGTAGCGCCACCCGGCCGCCAGGCACAGCATGAGCACTAAGAAAACGATGAAGGACGGCCACCCGAAGCGGATTCCCATCGCGCCGTACATCCAGCTGCCAAGCCCGACGATGCCGAAGGTCGCGGGCAGGGACGCCGCAGCGGCAGCGGGCAGTTTCGCGCCCGCGACCCACGCGAAGATGAGTCCCGGCAGGGTGAACACAGCGATGGCCAGCCACACGGCGCCGACTGCATCCATGCGTTCTACCTCCGGGCAACTCTTTCGAACGATTCCTGCCCAAGCAGTTTATTCCGTTGCGCGGGGCGACTCGGAGTGCACCTCCGAAGCGTCACGCCGGTCCCGCGTGACTGCCGCGCGAGCTGCGAGTTCGTCGTCCGCCGGATAGTCGACGCGCGTCAAGGTCAACCCGTTTGCGGGTGCCAGGCGCACCGCCGGCGAGCGTTCCTTCGCCCCCAACAGTGCGGCGGCCCAGTCGTCGTCACGCTTGCCGGAGCCGACGTCGAGACAGGTCGCCACGAGCGCGCGGACCATGTGCCAGCAGAACGCGTCGGCGACAATGACCGCTTCGAAGAGTTCCGGTTCCTCGTCGGTAGAGATGTCGCGCCATTCGAAGGAGCGGACTTCCCGGATCGTGGTGGCGTGCGGGCGCGCTTTGCAGAATGCGGCGAAATCATGCAGCCCCACCACCGCATTCGCGAACTGCTGCGCGGCGTCGAGGTCCACTTTCTTCGGCCACACGGCAGTGTCGCGCACACGCAGGGGCAATGCCCCGCCGTCCGCGGTGGTCACCCGGTAGCGGTAGGTGCGCGTCAACGCGGAGAAGCGCGCGTCGAAGCCGTCGGGCGCGGCGGACACGGCCGAAACACGCACATCAGGCTCAAGCAATTTCGCTAATCGACGCACCAACCGCCCCGGATCCCCCTCAATCGACCTCTGGTCCAGCGATGCCACTGGGATATCCGCATGCGCCACCTGACCGGAGGCGTGCACCCCCGCATCCGTTCGGCCCGCCACGGTCAGCTCCACCGGGTAGCGCAGGATCAAGCTCAGTGCGTTCTCAAGCACGCCCTGCACCGTGCGGAGTTCCTCCCCGCCGGTTGGTTTCTGGCGCGCCCAGCCGTGAAAGTCCGTGCCGTCGTAGGCGACATCGAACCGCAGGCGCACCATCTCTTCCCCGTGTGATGCGCGTATGCCTGTGTCAGTCATACCTTCAGAATAAATGGCCCGAAATAGGCAGGTTCACCGAGGGGAGACGGGATTTTGAGAAGTCTCGCCGCTTATCGAGAACGGCAAACTTTGGATGAGAGATCCTGTTATTTCCTATACTCGATGCCGTGGAACTGCCCTGCCGGCTTCGGCACAGCAGTTCGGGCCCCGTTGATTGCTACTGGCGCGCGGGGCCCATTCATGTTCATGAACCAAACTCAAGCAGAAAGCAACGAGAAACGCCCGCTCCCCTTTCAACAAGGGAGCGGGCGTTTAGCGCTTACAGGCGCGAGAAGGTCTTACTTCTCGTCCTCGGCGGTCTCCTGGACCTCCGGAGCCTCAGCGGTGTCCTCGGCGACGGCCTCGTCGTTGGACTCAGCGTCAGCCGGTGCCTCAGCCTTGGTCTCCTCAGCCTCAGCCGGGGTCTGTTCAGCCTTCTCGTCGGCCTCGGCAGCAGCTGCCTCAGCCTCGGCGGCCTTCTCCTTGGAGGCGGCGGCGCGTGCAGCGCGGTTCGCCTCGGAAGCCACGGTCTCCTCGAGAACGAGGGAGATGTTGACCATCGGAGCGTTGTCGCCCTTACGGTTCTCGAGCTTGATGGTGCGGGTGTAGCCACCTGCACGGTTCTCGAACTTGGGGGCGAGCTCATCGAACAGGTACGCGGTGACGTCCTTGTTCGGGATGTCCTTGGCCACGGCGCGGCGGTCAGCGACCGAACCGGACTTGGCCTTGGTGATGATCTTCTCTGCGTACGGGCGCAGAACCTTGGCCTTGGCCTCGGTGGTCTTGATGGAGCCGTTCACGAACAGCTGGCTGGCCAGGTTGGACAGAATGTGCTTCTGGTGGCTAGCCGAACCGCCGAGACGCGGGCCCTTCTTCGGGGTAGGCATTGTTGTACTCCTCGTGTTGTTTGTGTCAGTGCGCTTTGTTTACTCGGCGTTTACTCAGCGTCATCCATGGCGCCGTCGACGAAGTCGCCGGTCTCAGCGTCGTAGCCCTCGAGCTGGGTCGGATCGAAGTCTTCCGGGGCGTCCTTGAGGGTCAGGCCCAGGGAAGCAAGCTTGATCTTGACCTCGTTGATGGACTTCTGGCCGAAGTTGCGGATATCCAGCAGGTCCGATTCGGTGCACTCGGCGAGCTCACCGACGGTGTGGATCTCCTGGCGCTTCAGGCAGTTGTACGAACGCACGGAGAAGTTCAGGTCCTCGATCGGCATGTTGTACGCGGCGATGTACTCCGTCTCCTGCGGGGACGGGCCGATCTCGATGCCCTCGGCGGCGGTGTTCAGCTCGCGTGCGAGGCCGAACAGCTCGACGAGGGTGGAGCCTGCGGACGCGAGGGCGTCGCGGGCGGTCATGGAGTTCTTGGTCTCCACGTCGATGATCAGCTTGTCAAAGTCGGTACGCTGCTCAACACGCGTCGCCTCAACCTTGTAGGAGACCTTCAGCACCGGCGAGTAGATCTGGTCGACCGGGATACGGCCGATCTCGCCGCCGGAGTTAGTCATCGCCGGAACGTAGCCGCGGCCACGCTCGACAACGAGTTCCATCTCCAGGCGCGCCTGCTCGTTGAGCGAGGCGATGTGCAGGTCCGGGTTGTGCACGGTGACGTCAGCCGGCAGATCGATGTCTGCGCCGGTGACCTCGCCCGGGCCTTCCTTGGACAGGTACATGACCACCGGCTCGTCGGAGTCGGAGGACAGGACCAGGTTCTTCACGTTGAGGATGATCTCAGAGACGTTCTCTTTGACACCGTTGATCGTGGTGAACTCGTGGAGCACACCGTCGATCTTGATGGAGGTCACGGCTGCGCCCGGGATGGATGACAGCAGCGTGCGGCGCAGAGAGTTGCCGAGGGTGTAGCCGAAACCAGGCTCGAGCGGCTCGATGACGAACTTCGAACGGTTGGTGTCGATGTATTCCTCGGTGAGCTGAGGACGCTGTGAGATGAGCATGAACTTCTCCTTCCGGCGACCGCTATATGACGCCGTAGAGGGTGCCAGCGAGGTGAGTCGCCGACACGGATGACAGTTGAAAGGGCGCCGTCGATAAGCGATTGCTTGTCGACGCCCCGAAGTACCGCAATGCGCGGAACTTCTACTTTACTTCGAGTAAAGCTCGACGATGAGCTGCTCCTGCAGCGGCACGTCGATCTGAGCGCGCTCGGGCAGCTGGTGCACGAGGATGCGCAGGGTCTCCGGAACGACCTGGAGCCACGCCGGAACGACAGAGTCGACCAGTGCGTCTTGGGCCTCTTCGAACCAGAGCATGCCGCGGGACTTTTCGCGCACGTCAATGATGTCGTACTGGGTCACGCGGTAGGACGGCACGTTGGTCTTCTTGCCGTTGACCGTGAAGTGACCGTGGGACACGAGCTGACGAGCCTGACGGCGGGTACGCGCCAGACCAGCGCGGTACACGACGTTGTCCAGACGGGACTCCAGCAGGATGAGCAGGTTGTCGCCGGTCTTGCCCGGGAGGCGGTTAGCCTCCTCGTAGTAGCGGCGGAACTGCTTCTCCATCACACCGTAGGTGTAACGGGCCTTCTGCTTCTCCTGGAGCTGCAGCAGGTACTCAGATTCCTTGATGCGAGCGCGGCCAGCCTGCCCCGGAGGGTAGGGACGACGCTCGAAGGACATGTCGCCGCCGACCAGGTCGACGCGCAGGCGGCGAGACTTACGGGTAGCAGGGCCGGTATAACGAGCCATGATGTATTACCTCTTTTCCTTTCTCACCAGTTAAACGCGACGACGCTTCGGCGGACGGCAACCGTTGAACGGCTGCGGCGTCACGTCGGAGATCGAGGACACCTCCAGGCCGGCGGCCTGGATGGAACGGATAGCGGTCTCGCGGCCGGAGCCCGGACCCTTGACGAAAACGTCGACCTTCTTCATGCCGTGGTCCATTGCCTTGCGGGCAGCGTTCTCGGCAGCCATCTGAGCGGCGAACGGGGTGGACTTACGGGAGCCCTTGAAGCCGACGTGGCCGGAGGACGCCCAGGAGATCACAGCGCCGTTCGGGTCCGTGATGGACACGATGGTGTTGTTGAAGGTGGACTTGATGTACGCGTGGCCAGCGGCCACATTCTTCTTGGCTACGCGGCGACCGGAGCGGCGCGCAGCAGCGGAGCGAGTCTTCGGTGGCATAGGTTACTTCTTCTTTCCTGCGATGGTCTTCTTCGGTCCCTTGCGGGTACGCGCGTTGGTCTTGGTGCGCTGGCCGCGGACCGGGAGTCCACGACGGTGGCGCAGGCCCTGGTAAGAGCCAATTTCGATCTTGCGGCGGATGTCAGCCTGAACTTCGCGGCGAAGGTCACCCTCGACCTTCCAGGAGTTCTCGATGACATCACGAAGAGCGGCGACCTGATCGTCGGTCAGGTTGTCGGTGCGCAGGTCCGGAGAGATGCCCGTCTTCTCGAGCAGCTCCTTGGAACGGGCCGGGCCAATTCCGTAGATGTAGGTAAGTGCGACCTCCATGCGCTTGTTGCGCGGCAGGTCGACACCAGCTAGACGTGCCATGTGGTACGTGCCTTTCGGGTTGTTTCGGTGGTTTTCTCCCCACTCGTCCACGCCACGCGGCACTTGTGTCCGGTCCGAACCGGACTATTGGGCCGTGATTCACGTGGCTCCAGCCACCGCAGCCGGAGGTTGCATGGAATGCCTCGTCGTACGTCGATGTACGGCGAGCGCGATCCGAGAGTAAGGAGGCTTCAGGTCAGTTGCGACTGACTCACAACGCCTTTGATCCCCTACAAGGGAATTCTCGGTGGAGAATTACTTGTAGCGGTAGACGATACGTCCGCGATCCAGGTCGTACGGGGACAGTTCCACGACGACGCGGTCCTCGGGAAGGATGCGGATGTAGTGCTGACGCATCTTGCCGCTGATATGCGCGAGAACCTCGTGCCCGTTGTCGAGTTCGACACGGAACATCGCGTTCTTCAAGGGCTCGATAATACGACCCTCGACCTCGATTGCGCCTTCTTTAGCCATACACTCCGCTTTCCCGGCACCGTGCAAAACTGCTGGTGCCTTACGTATTTGAGTCAATTGCTTGTAGTGCGCTGGGGATTTCCCCGCACACCACCGATTCACTCTAGCCATCTACCTGCGGAAAAGCAAAATCCTCCCAGGCCCCGGTTCATGCGGGGTCTGGGAGGAGGAGTGCAGGTCCGGTTCCGTCTTAGAAGACGTGGACCTGGTCGCCGATGCGCAGGGTGTTGAAGTAGGTCTGCGCGTCGCCGCGGTACATGCGGATGCAGCCGGCGGACTTGATCGACGGGTCACCCTGGTGGAACGCGATGCCGTTGCTGGTGAAGTAGGTCGCGAACGGCATCGGGGCGTTATTGAACTCGTAGGAGATCTCGTCCTTGATCTTGCGGTTGACGTAGTGGAAGCCCTTCGGGGTCTCCTGCCCCGGCTTACCGGACGCCATGCGGACCGGGCCGTAGGTGATCTTGCCGTTTTCCTGCAGCCAGGTGCGCTGGTTCTTCAGATCGACGCATGCACGTGCCGACGGTGCGCAGCCCTGCGGCTGCTGCGGCTTGGGTGCCGGCTTCGGCTTCGGGGCTGGCTTCGGAGCGGGTTTGGGCGCCGGCTTCGGTTTCGGCTTCGGCTTGGGCTTCGGGGTGTGCTCAGCGATCAGGCCCGGAGCGATGGCCTCAACGAGGCGGTCGATGCCCTCGTGGAGCTGCTTCTCCTGTGCCTTATTGCCGCCCGAGATTGCGGAGGCATTGGCACGCAGGGCGTTGCGTGCGTCCCACACCGCGTTGCGGGCATCAGTCGTGATCGTCATCGACGCAGCCTGCAGAGACTTCTCAGCCTGCTGGAGGAACGGGGAGTTGCTCGATGCCGAGGACAGAGACGGAGCAGCCGGTGCCGCATCAGCCGTGGCCGGGGACACGACGAGCGCGGCAGCAATGCCGGCACCTGCGAGCAGGGAGCCCGCACGGCGGACGAAGCGGGAGGTGGTCGTTTCTTTGGCGTGGCGCGGGGAAGTGAACATGGTGGAAAGTATAACCCTCTTCAAGTAAAAACCGGGATTGAAGCCGTCAGCCAGCGCGGCACTTACCCCTCCCGAGGGGTGAGAATACGCGGGCCATCGGCTGTGGCGGCGACAGTGTGCTCCCAATGGGCGGCCGGCGAACCGTCCGCCGAGACCACGGTCCATTCGTCGTCAAGCACGTTGGAGTCGGTCTCGCCGCCGAGGATCAGCATCGGTTCGATCGCCAGCACGGATCCTTCCGCAATGCGCGGGCCACGGCCGGGGCGACCTTCATTGTGCAGGTACGGGTCCTCGTGCATCTCGCGGCCGATTCCATGCCCGCCATAGCCGTCGAGAATGCCGAGCTTGATGCCGTATTCAGCTTCAGCTTCGCGGGTGGCGCGCTCGAGGGCATGGGAGACGTCGGTAAGCCGGTTGCCGGGAACCATCGCTTGGAGTCCGACGTGCAGCACCTGCTCGGTTGCGCGATTGAGCTTATCGACGTCCGCTGCCAGCTGCCCCACCCCGAAGCTCCACGCCGAATCGCCGACCCATCCGTCCAGTGTCGCGCCGCAGTCGATGGAGACCAGATCCCCCTCTTTGAGCACGACCTTGGCACTGGGAATGCCGTGGACCACGACCTCGTTGACCGAAGAGCAAATGCTGCCCGGGAAACCTCCGTAACCCTTGAATGTCGGAATCGCACCGTGATCGCGGATCACCTGCTCCGCCACCGCATCCAGATCAGCGGTGGTGGCTCCGGGTCGCGCCACCTTGCGCACTTCCACAAGCGCGGCACCGACGATGCGTCCCGCTTCTTCCATCGCGTCGAGCTCCCCCGGCGTTTTCGCCGGAATGGTCTTCTTGCGGCCGAACAACATGAGCGATCTCCTCCAAACAAAAGAAAGCGCTGGCCCAGTACAGGCCAGCGCGAAACGTTGTGAAACGCGGGGTGGTTACTTACCCAGCTGCTCCATAGCGCGGGCGTTGACCTCGTCGACGTCACCCTCGGCGTCGATGTTGATGATCGCATCGCCGTAGTGGTCGATCAGCGGAGCCGTCTCATCGCGGTAGACCTGCAGACGGGTGCGGATGGTGTCCTCGTTGTCATCAGCGCGGCCGCGGGCCAGCATGCGCTCGACCACGACGTCTTCGTTGATCTTGAAGTTGAGCACGCCATCGAGCTTCTGCTCGTTGCGGGCCAGCAGTTCCTGGAGGATCTCGGCCTGCTCAACGGTGCGCGGGAAGCCGTCGAGAAGCCAGCCGTTCGCTGCGTCCTCCTCGTTCAGGCGCTCCTCCACCATGCGTGCGGTGACATCGGTGGGGACGAGCTTGCCAGCATCGATGTACTCCTTCGCCTCCTTGCCCAGCGGAGTTCCTTCACCGATATTCGCGCGGAACAGATCGCCCGTGGAGATATGCGGAATGTTCAGCTTCTCCGAGAGAATCGCTGCCTGGGTGCCTTTGCCGGCACCGGGAGGGCCGAGGAGAACGAGACGCATTATTTCAACAGTCCTTCGTAGTTGGATTGCAGTAGCTGAGATTCAATTTGCTTCACCGTGGTAAGCGCCACGGAGACCATAATCAGGATAGCCGTGCCGCCGAACGCGGACATCGTTCCGCCCCCGCCGCCGCTGCCGCCGATGCCGAGGTCCAGGGCGATATTCGGCAGGATCGCGATCAGGCCGAGGTAGATCGCACCGACGAACAGCAGGCGGTTCATCACGAAGGAGAGGTACTCCGCCGTCGGGCGGCCCGGGCGGATACCCGGAATGAAGCCGCCGTACTTCTTCATGTTCTCTGCCTGCTCGTACGGATCGTACTGGATGGAGACGTAGAAGTAGGCGAAGAAGATGATCAGAACGAAGTACGTCAGGATGTACTGCCAGGACGCCGGGTTCTGCAGCCACGCCATGACGGTGGACATCCACCAGTTATCCGGCGGGGTCGGCTTGTTGGAGTTGATGATCTGGGTGATCAGCACCGGCACGTACATCAGGGAGGACGCGAAGATCACCGGGATAACGCCGGCCTGGTTGACCTTCAGCGGCAGGTAGGTGGAGGTGCCACCGTACTGGCGACGACCCACCATGCGCTTTGCGTACTGCACCGGGATGCGGCGCTGGCCCTGCTCGATGAAGACGATGCCCACGACCAACAGGATCACAGCAGCGATGACGACGCCGAAAACGACCGGGCCGGACTGACGGAAGATATTCGCGCCGTCGGTCGGCAGACGCGTCGCAATACCCGCGAAGATCAGCAGGGACATACCGTTGCCGACGCCCTTTTCGGTGATGATCTCACCGAGCCACATGATGAGCACAGCACCAGACGTCATGACGATGACCATCATCGCCAGCGTCCACAGGTTGCGGTCCTCCACCAGGACGGGCACGCCCTGGCCCAGCAGCTGCTCGCGGTCCGCCAGTGCCACGATGCCCGAGGACTGCAGCAGAGCCAGCGCCACGGTGAGATAACGCGTGTACTGCGTCATCTTCGCCTGGCCGGACTGGCCCTCCTTCTTCAGCTCCTCGAAGCGCGGGATCACCACGGTGAGCAGCTGCACGATGATCGACGCCGTGATGTACGGCATGATGCCGATGGCGAAGATCGATAGCTGCAGCAGTGCGCCACCGGAGAAGAGGCTAATCACCGAGAAGATGTTGCTTTCATCTCCCTGGGTGAGCGCGTTGAGACGCTCCGCGATGATTCCGTAGTCAACTCCCGGGGTCGGGATCTGTGCACCGATGCGGTAGAGAACGATCAGCGCAATGGTGATGAGAATCTTCTTGCGCAGATCGGCATCCTTGAACGCCTGAACAATGGCTGACACGTGGCCTCCTGGCTCCAACCGCCCTGCAGCCGGGGCCGCAGATGGTCTCTGTGGCTGCGCGGTAGGTAGCGGACAGTAGATAACGTACGTTGATGCCTGGTCCGGCTACCCGACGTCCCGCCTGGGCGGACCCGCCGGATAAACGGTAGACATATTTTGACTCGTCCACCCTACCAGGTGGGTATGCGAAACCACGATTCCCCCGGCAAGCTTCCATTTATGAGGTACCGGAAACGAGAAAACTCCCCGCCCGAGCAGTGCGTGAGCACTACCCGCGCGGGGAGTTTTTGAGTTCAGAGCGGACTTGTTTAGTCCTCCTTGGACTCCGTCTCCTCAGCCTTGTCAGCGTTGTCAGCCTTCTTGGCCTCAGCAGCCTTGTCAGCGACCTCGGTGGTGGAGCCACCAGCGGCCGCGATCTTCTCGGCGGCGGACTTGGAGAACTTCTCTGCGGTGATGTCGAGCTTGACGGAGATCTCGCCGTCGCCCAGCACCTTCACCGGCTGGTTCTTACGGACCAGGCCAGCTGCAGCGATGTCAGCGGTGGTGATGGTGCCACCCTTCGGGAACGCCTCAGCCAGGTCGGCAACGTTGACCACCTGGTAGACGATCTTGTTGTTGTTCTTGAAGCCCTTGAGCTTCGGCAGACGCATGTGCAGCGGCATCTGGCCACCCTCGAAAGCAGCGGAAACCTGCTTACGAGCCTTGGTGCCCTTCGTACCGCGGCCAGCGGTCTTACCCTTGGATGCCTCACCGCGGCCGACGCGGGTCTTGGCCTTGTTTGCACCCTCAGCCGGGCGCAGATCATGGAGCTTGATGATGTCAGCCATGTCAGTACCTACTCCCCTGCTACTTCTTCAACGGTGACCAGGTGGGCCACCTTGAGGATCTGGCCGCGGGTCGCGCTGTTGTCCTGCTTGACGACAGACTGACCGATCTTGCGCAGACCGAGAGCCTCGAGGTTCTTACGGGTAGCCGGCTTCTCGCCGACCTTGCCGTGGTGAAGTGTAATTTTCAGTGCCATTGTGCTTAAGCCTCCTGTCCTGCGCGCTGACGCAGCATGCGTGCGGGGGCGACTTCCTCGATGGACTTGCCACGACGAGCGGCAACTTCCTCGGGGCGCACAAGTTCCTTCAGGCCAGCAACGGTGGCCTTGACCACGTTGAGGGCGTTGTCGGAACCCAGCGACTTAGCCAGGATGTCCTGGACGCCGGCGCACTCGAGCACCGGACGGGCAGCGCCGCCGGCGATGACACCGGTACCGGGAGCAGCCGGACGCAGCATGACCACGCCTGCGGCATCCTCGCCCTGAACCGGGTGCGGGATGGTGCCGCCGATCATCGGGACGCGGAAGAAGTTCTTGCGAGCCTCTTCTGCACCCTTCTGGATAGCGGCGGGGACTTCCTTCGCCTTGCCGTAGCCAACGCCGACCATGCCCTGGCCGTCGCCGACCACCACGAGGGCGGTAAAGGACATGTTGCGGCCACCCTTGACGGTCTTAGCAACACGGTTGATGGTGACAACGCGCTCGATGTACTTATCGCGCTCGTCCTGTGCACCACCGCGACGGTCATCGCGGCGGCCACCACGGCCGCCACGGTCGTTGCGGTCATTGCGGCCGCCACGGTCGTTGCGGCCGCCGCGGTCGTTGTTGTTCTGGTTCTTCTGGTCGTCGGCGGATGCTCCGCCGTCACGCCGTTCACGCTCGGCCATGTCGCGATCCTTCCGTTGAGTTTCGTCTGCGGTGGTCATTAGAACTTCAGACCACCTTCGCGGGCGGCGTCGGCAAGCGCGGCGACGCGGCCGTGGTACTTGTAGCCGCCACGGTCGAAGACGACCGTTTCGATGCCGGCTTCCTTGGCGCGCTCAGCGATGAGCTCGCCGACCTTAGCTGCCTTAGCCTTCTTGTCACCCTCAAGGGTGCGCACTGCATCTTCCATGGAGGAAGCGGACACGAGAGTGTGGCCGGCCAGGTCGTCGATGACCTGGACATGCATGTGGCGGGAGCTACGGTGCACGACGAGACGCGGGGTCTCCGGGGTGCCACGCAGGGTCTTGCGGATGCGGTTGTGGCGGCGGACGCGGGCCTCGCGGCGGCGGGTAGCAATGTCCCGGCCGACCGGGGTGCGCTTCTGAGTAGTCTTTTCTTCAGTGCTCATGGATTACTTACCCGTCTTTCCGACCTTGCGGCGAACCTGCTCGCCCTCGTAACGGATGCCCTTACCCTTGTACGGATCATCCTTGCGGAGGCGGCGGATATTCGCAGCGACCTGGCCAACCTGCTGCTTGTCAATACCTTCGATGGAGAGCTTCGTGTTGCCGTCGACGGCGAACGTGATGCCCTCCGGAGCCTCGATGAGGACCGGGTGCGAGTAGCCGAGGGAGAACTCGAGGTTCTTGCCCTTGAGCTGGACACGGTAGCCGACACCGAAGATCTCCATGTTGATCTTGTAGCCCTCGGTGACGCCGACAACGCAGTTGTTGATCAGCGAGCGGGACAGACCGTGGAGCGAGCGGTTGTCGCGGTGGTCATTCGGACGAGAAACCACGATCTGGTTCTCTTCAACGGCTGCGGTGATCGGTTCCGGAACATCGACGGTCAGGGTGCCCTTCGGGCCCTTGACCTCGACGTGCTGGCCGTCGATCTTGGTTTCCACACCGTTGGGGATGGCGATAGGTGCGTTACCTACACGAGACATATCTGTTCAACCTCCCTTTACCAGACGTAGGCGAGGACTTCCCCACCTACACCCTTCTCTTGGGCCTGACGGTCGGTCAGCAGGCCGTGGGACGTGGAGATGATCGCCACGCCGAGGCCGCCGAGAACCTGCGGCAGGTCGTTGGACTTCGCGTAGACACGCAGACCGGGCTTGGACACGCGACGCAGACCAACGATGGAGGTCTGACGCGACGGGCCGTACTTGAGCTCGAGGGTCAGGGTCTTGCCGACCTTTTCTTCCTCGACCTTGTAGTCAGCGATGTAGCCCTCCTGCTTGAGGATCTCCGCGATGTTGACCTTCAACTTCGAGGAGGGCATGGACACGGTCTCGTGGTGCGCATTATTTGCGTTGCGCACGCGAGACAGCATGTCCGCAATGGGATCTGTCATGGTCATGGTTGACCGCTTACCTTTCTCGTTGCGGTTCCCGTGACCCACCTGGTCCATGTGCCCGAAAGCACTTTGAACTCGCGTTTTCCGTGTGTTCTGTCGGGGGCTACTACGAGTGGAAAATTCACCTGACCGGCGTGTTTTCCGACTCAAACAGTGTGGGCGCTCCTTGCCGCTCAATAACGGAAGATGCTCGCCGCCACCCTTCATACGGTCCGCATTTCGGCGGGGGGCCTGCAACAAAGTTGGATGTATACGTTCAATGCGGATCTGGCGCACGCATACCGCGCGCGCAGAACCGTTGGTAAACCATACAGGTCAGGGCAAAGAAAGCACAAATTGCTTAGCGACGCCCCGCCTGCCCCCTTCAACCCCTAAAACTTCAGCATCTGATTCAGGGCCGGCCATGCCGCCCCGACACCGAGACCGATCATGCCGAGCACGGCGATGATGATGGTCGCGAGAATACCTTCCGGCGAGCGGATACCAGAGCCGTCCACACCGGAACTAGGGCCAGATTCCGGAGCATTGTCGGGCACGAGCTTGCTGCTCAGCGGCAGCGACGACAGGTGGGAGCTCATTGCCACGCCCGAACCGTAAGGGTCCTCATTGCCGTTGAAATTCGCGCACACCTGGTCGTCGGCAAGCGGCTTGTCATTGAATCGGTCGATCATGAAGCTGAAGCCGAAGGTCGGGCCGCTCAGCGCCTGCACGAGGTGATTTTTCATGCCGTCTTCAATTTCAGGAACGACGTCATCACGGTAGACCACCTTGGCACCATCGACGGTGCACCACTTCATGGCCAAGTTGCGGGCCTGCCGGTACTCCACCTGACGGTCGTAGCGCCCGCTGATCACCATGACGGGTGCAACGGGAGAGCCGTTGCCGATTTCCTGCTCCCTCATCCTCGCCAGGGCCGGCGCCATGTCGGGCTCTTTGAGGATTTCTTCGAGCGAGCGCCCGTCCTTCGTCCAGTCACGGGTGGTCATGTACGCGTACGGCTCGGAGGTAATCTCATTGGTGCAGGAATCCTTGAAGGTCTCCAGGACCTTCTTCCCGTCTTCGCTCAGGTATTTGTCCAGGAGATCGTCAAAGCCGTCGTACCGCTCGACCATGCCGTTCATCGCGAAGCCGATGGCGCCCGAGAGGTCGGAACCGTCGATATTGCGGGCCACTTCGTAGAGGTTCGCCGGCGGCGCCGAGGCGTAGGCACCGGCGACATTGGCTTGCTCGTCGGCACTGTAGTAATTCCGCGCTTCTTCCACCGCCGCCGCGGAGGCGCCGCCGCCCTGCGAGTGGCCGTAGAAACCGATCTTGCCGAAGTCCTCCTCCCCGACCAGGTTCTTCACCGCACGTCCGGCATCCAGCATCGCGTGCGCCTGATCGAGGCGGTTCATGTACGTGTGCACGCCCTCAGTGCCCATTCCCACGAGGTCGGTGACCACGACGCGGACGCCGTATTTCGACAGCGCGAAGTCGTAGAGGCCCTCCATATTCACCGTGCGCTTCGACTCGATCGGATTCGGTTGTCCGTCCAACGGCCAGTTGCGCGACGGGGCGCACTGGTCGCCCTGGCCCACCGTTCCGCGCCCGATAACGACGGTGGGACGCGGGCCCTTGCCCCGCCATTTAGAGGTCGGCTCGACCACGTACCCGGTCACCGGAACGAGCTCGCCATTCGCGTCGGTCGTGGTGTACATGATCTTGGTCGCTTCATTCGGAAGATCAGAGTCAGCCGAGCCCAAGACATTGGAGTACGGCACCGTTTTCTCTTTCAAGATTTCGCCCGGAGTGCCCGGCGCGACATCGGTGGTGTTGTAGAAGCTGTCCTCCGCCTTTGCGATACCACCCGCGCCCGTCATGACCGACGCGGTCAGAGCCGCAGCGACCAGAATTCCGCCCAATTTCTTCGTCATTGAAACTCCATCTCAACCGAATGAATGTGTCCTGCGACACATTAAGACGGGGCGTGCGGTTTCGTGAGAAAACGCTTATTAGTACCCGAAAATTACTTAGTTTTACCCCCAAACGTAGGTGCGTAAAACATTTTTCGGGGTCGGGTTCCACGGATTCACGTCGGCGTCGATAAGCGGTCTTTAGGGTGAGACCATGCCACGAGGAAGAATGGAGATCCCGCTGAACGGGATGCGCATCGGCACGGCATCGGCCGGCCTGCAGATCGAAGGTTCGCCACGTCCCAGCAACTGGACGCAGTGGGCCAATGCCGGACATATCAAGGACGGCACCAGCCTCCACCCCACCACCGATCACTGGACACGGTGGTGGGAGGACAACGAACTCATGGCAGAACTTGAATTCGCCATTGCCCGCGTCGGCGTTGAATGGTCCCGCATCGAGCCCGAACCCGGGGAATACGACACAGAAGCGCTCGAACGCTACGCCGAGGAATTCCGCGACCTCAAAGCGAAAGGCATCGAACCGCTGGTCACCCTCCACCACTTCGGGCAACCGCTGTGGCTCGAGCGCCGCGGCGGTTGGACCAACCCGGACATCGTGGAGAGGTTCCTCGCGTACGTCGACGTTGTGCTCGACTACTTGGGGGAGCTTATCGACGACTGGGTCACCCTCAACGAGCCCAATGTCTATGCCTCCGAAGCCTTCTTGTTCGGATCCCAACCCCCTGGTTCCGGCGGTTTTGTGAAGATCAGGAAAGTCCTGCAGAACATGGCTGCGACGCACCTGCTCGCCTACGAGCGGATCCATCAGCGCCTCGACGCTCCGGGTCGCACCGTCCGCGTCACCTTCGCGCACCATAAGCGCGTTTTCGCCCCGATGAACCCCCGCAACCCGATCCATCGGTTCATCACCCCGATCGTCGAGCACCTCTTCCAAGGCGCGATGGAAAAGGCTTTTTACCGCGGCATTTTCCTGCCGCTCATCGGCCGACCCAAAGCACTCGACAAGGACTTCATCACCCGCGCCAAAGCCGCTGCCGCGCTGACTCGAACGCCGAAGACGACGAAACGCTTCGTCGACGCCATCGCCATCAATTACTATTCCCGCACCGCCGTCAAAGGCTTCGACGACGCCACCTTCCCCGGCCGCCCCACCAACGACCTCGGCTGGGAAATCTACCCGCGCGGCATCGTCGACGTCTCCACCCACTTGGCTAAAGAATTCGCCCTGCCGATCTGGATCACCGAAAACGGCACCGCCGACAACAGCGAGTCCTTCCGGTGCGGCTTCATTCTCGACCACCTCGAGGAGCTCGCCCGCTTGAATTCAGGCTTGGACGCACCCGACGGCACACCGCAGTCCCGGGTGCCCGTCGAGCGCTACTACCACTGGTGCTTCGTGGATAACTGGGAGTGGTCCGAGGGCATGGCGCAGCACTTCGGGGTCGTTGGACTCGACGAGAACCTCGACCGGCACGTCAAACCCGCCGCGCGCATGTTGCGCGACATCATCCGCGCCGATGCTTTGACTCCGGCGATCGATGCGCAGTACCGCGAAGCCACAAGTAGGTAAAACACTGTGACTACCACCGTGACAACCACTGCGACGACCATCGCGGAACGCCACCCAAAGGCCTTCTTCTGGAAATTCGCGCTCGCCTATATCGGCACGTGCCTCGTGTGGGCCGGCCCGTCGCAACTGCTGCTGGCCAACCAGATGCTCGCGGTCCGGCCCGGCAGCCACGAGGGCGCGCTCGCACTTCTCATGATGTGCGGCGGCGCATCCTCCGTGGCCACCAGCCTCGTCGTAGGGTTCATTTCCGACCGCTCGCGCTTATCGACGAAATCTGCCTGGGCCCGTCGCTGGGGCAAACGCTTCCCGTGGATCTTGGTGACGGTACCGCTGGCGTCGATAGGCATGCTCGCGATGTCTGCGACTCCCGGTTATTGGGCGTTGGTCGCCCTGTGGTGTCTGGTGCAATGCTTCGTCGCGTTCATGACGAACAACCTGTTCACCATCACTGCCGACGTCGTTCCGCAGAAGCATTTCGGTGCCATCTCCAGTGTCCTCGGCGTCACCTACGTTCTCGGGCTGGTGGGCGGAACTGCGCTCGCGAGCCTTCTCCCTCTGAACTGGGCGTACATCGTCATCGCGGGACTCGCTTTCGGGATGGTGATCCAACTCGGTTTCGGCCCCGGCGCGATCGATGCCGCCGCCAACCAGTCGACCCTCGACGACCAGGCTGAGCTCGGCACCGTCGTCTTCGACCCGGATGCCGAGCTGGAGCGACTGCCGCTCAATGCCTACCGGAACTACGCCACCGTGTTCCTCGCGCGCTTTGTCATTCATGCCACGCAATACACCGCGTTGTTCTACCTGCTTTATTACCTCCGCGACCACATCCGCGTCGCTGACCCTGATATCTGGGTCCTCATCCTCACCGTCATCTTCGCCGTGGTCACCATGGCCGCCGCGGCCGGGAGCGGTGCCCTGTCCGACAAACTCCAACGCCGCAAGATCTTCTTCGTCGCCGCGGCAGTGGCGATGGCCGCTGGCACACAGTTGATGGCTTTCGTGAGCACCCTGAAAGCCGCGATCATCGCCGCTGTCCTGCTCGGCTTGTCGTGGGGCCTGTTCACCTCCGTCGAGCAAGCGATGATCAACGAGTCCCTGCCGTCAAAGGTCAACCGTGCCCGCGACGTGTCCATCATGACGTTGGCGCAGGGCTCCGCGAATATGATCGCGGGCCTCCTCGCCGCCGCTGGCCTGCGGTATCTGGGCGGTTACCCCGGCCTCTACCAGGCCTGCACGGTTGCCTGCGTCTTGGCCGCGCTACTGGTGCTGACGGTGCGTTCCTCGCGCTGACGCCCGCAAATTACGGGACCAGGACGGTGTGGAAATACGTCGTCTGAGTCTCGTTGAAGTTGTTGTCCGAGACGACGATCAGGGTGCGGCGCCCGTCTTCGGTGCGCGGACCCCATGCCAGGCCCTCGACGTTGTCCGGGTGCGGCTTCTCGGTGGCGAAATCGAAGACGAGTTCCTTGGACACCGTCTTCTCGTCGCCGTCCAGCTTTTCTTTGCCCAGCACGTCATCGGCGCCGTCGAGATCGAGCTTGTAGATCTCGGCCTTGTTCTCGCCGTTTTCGCCCAAGTCCTTGAAGAAGCCGCGCTGCAGCATGTAGAGATCGCCGTTGTCGTCAGCCAAAAGCGACGTCGCGCCGCGTCCGGCTTCGAGCTTGACAACGAGCTCGCGGGTCGGCTTGCCGCTCTCCAGGTCGTAGAAGGTGATGCGGTTGACCGATGCGTCCTTCTCCGTGTTCTTCGCGCCATCCTGGGCGAGGGCGTTTTCTTCAACGGTGACGGCCGTGCGCCCGCCGTCGATAAGCGTCATGCCCTCCGGCCCGTTGTTGTTGTAGATGCCGCGCGTGGAAATGCCGTTGGGCACCTGGTAGCCCGGCACGTCAATGCGGCGGATTTCCTTGCCGTCAGGCGCGGACTCGATGAGCTGCGGCGCGACGACCTGACCGGGCTTGCCGTTGCCCTCCGTGGTCCACAGGAAATTGCCGTTCGGCAGGACACGGATTTCCTCCGGGTCAATGAACTCGTCGTAGGCCTTGCCCTCCGGATCGGTGAACTCGATGACCCCGTCGCGGGTGAATGTCTTGTGGTCCGTCGTGGTGAAGACATAAGCGCGGACCGGGCCGTGCTCGTTCTTGTCGTCGGAGAGCACGACGTAGCGGCCCGGCGCGACCTCGTCGATGCCGCTGAACCCGCCAGCAGCCGGATCATCGTTGACCGCGCTGAAATCGAAGCGGTTCGCGTACTCCGCCCCCTTCGGCTCCGCTGGTGCGGGCTGATCCTTGTCCCCCTTCGAAGAACCCGGCAGCGCGCCCGTGATCGCCTGGATGATCACGAAGCTGAGACCGCCGAGCACCGCAGCTGCGGCCACGACACCCGCCAGCGCCGCCGGCACCGGCACCGTGACCCCACCGATATTCACCTCACGCTGCCCGAGGCCTTCCAGGTCGAACGGCAGCGACGACAGGTCGTTCAGCCCTGGGATAGCGGGCGCGGGTGCCGCGGCCGGCTGTGGAGCGGGTGCCGGGGCTGGTGCCGGCTCAGGGTGACCGCCGTGCGCGACCGCGGGTGCTGGGTTGGTTGCGAGGGCGACCGAAACGGTGAGGGCGACAGCGGCGCGCACTGCGGGTCGGCGGCCAGCGGCGAAACGGGTGGAACGGGACATGGCTACTCCTGAAGCTCGGCGAAACGTGATTCCAAGCCTAAGAACCACCGCGTGTGCCGCAAGCGCTGCAGCGACAATTCATGTCCCGGTAATAGACGCGTTGATCCGCGTTCAACTCGTCGGAGCGCCCCGGATGTGGCCTAGCACGGCAACGCCGGGCGCGCGCGGACACGAGTCTGGCCGAGATCGCTGGTCTCCCCCGCACTCACGCCGCGGAAATACGACCCGGCGTCGACCGTCGCCTTCGATGCGCGGTTGGTGAATTCGATGCCCTGCTGCGCGGCGAAAGCGCTCATCGCATCGCTTGCCTTATCGCGGTCGTCCATCAGTGCGAGGGCGTATTCGCCCTTGCCTGCGGCGACCGTGCCTTCGGCCGCTTGCAGCCGCTCAGTGATCACGCTGATGAACCCGCCCATGAAAGAGCGGCGCGCCACCACCGTCGCCACACCGAGTGCGCGGCTGCCGCTGATCTGCTGCGCCCCGGCAGCCATCTGCGGGTTGAGGACTCCGAAGAGCATGTCCACCCGCTCTATGTGGCGGCGGAGGCCGAAAGCGGTGACGGTGGAGATTTTGCGGGAGCGCCTGGTGCTTTCCATGTAGCCCATGCAGTGCAACGCATTGCAGAGATTCAGCAAAAGCGACGCTTGCATGTCGGTATAAGAGCCGCCCAAGGCGAATGTGCGCATAATCACCTCATCACCGTCGGTCGGGTTCCGCAGGTCCCTTTCCTCGAAACCGTACGCCGCCATGAGCTCAAAAGCCTTCTGGTAAAAGATCTCCCCCTCGGCCGTTCCGGCCCGGTCCGCTGCCTGGTTAAGCAGCTTTTGAACACGTTCTTTGACCTTGTCGATATTCGTCGTACCCATAATGTCCCCCTTGGTTTTGTCGTGTGAAAGGTACGCCACTGGTTCTATCGCGCGCATGCACCCACGTCGCCCGCTGTCGAACACCGCCCTGTGGATAACTTCGTCCCCGGCACGATTCTGCGGCCGGGACTAGGGTCGGGAACTAAGGCTGCCAACTGCTTTTGCACAGCAGCGACAACGAGCGAAGGAGCATCAATGATCCATCCGAACGCATCGCGCAAGGTCGACGTCGACACCAACACCCCCACCCCCGGCAACAAGGTCGTTCTGATCGGTGCCGGCGACGTCGGAATGGCCTACGCCACAGCCATCGTCAACCAGGGCTTGTGCGACCACCTCGCCATCATCGACCTGAATGAAGAGAAAGTCTGGGGCGAGGTCGCTGACCTCAACCACGCTGTGCCGTGGTCCGGACACAACACCCGCATCACCCAGGGCACCTACGAGGATTGCCGCGACGCCGCTGTCGTGGTCAACTGCGCGGGCGTCGCCCAGCGCGACGGCGAGACCCGCCTCGAGCTCGTCGGCCGCAACGTGAAGATCTTCAAGTCCATCGTCGACGAGGTCATGGACCACGGCTTCAACGGCATCTTCGTCGTGGCCACCAACCCGGTCGATGTCCTCGCGTACGCGACCTGGAAGTTCTCCGGCCTGCCGTCCAACCGCGTCATCGGCTCCGGCACCGTGCTGGACACCGCACGCTACCGCTTCGCTCTCGGCGAGTACTTCGGCATCAGCGCTTCCTCCGTCCACGCCTACGTCATCGGCGAGCACGGCGACACGGAGCTGGCTGTCGTCTCCTCCGGTTCCGCAGCGGGCATCCCGCTGACCACCCGCCTGGAAAAGATGGCGGAGACCGACCCGAACACCTCCAACAAGATGGAGGAGATCTTCGTCAAGACCCGCGACGCGGCCTACGACATCATCCGCGCGAAGGGCTCCACCAGCTACGGCATTGGTGGCGGTCTCGCCCGCATCACCCGCGCTGTACTCAAGAACGAAGATGTCGTCCTGCCAGTCAGCGCCCTGCTCGAAGGCCAGTACGGCGAAGAAGACATCTACATCGGCACCCCGGCCGTGATCAACCGCAACGGCATCCAGGACATCGTCGAACTCTCCCTCGACGAGCGCGAATCCGAGCAGTTCGCTCACTCCGCTAAGGTCCTGCGCGATGTCATGACCCAGGCGGAGCTCACGGACTAGTTCCCGCTCTAACCGCGGCCGCTACTCGCGGCCTTTCTCTCGCCGGTCGAGCATCATGCTCGCACCGGCGAAAATTATGCTCCAGACAATGACGCTGACGATGGCCCACCACAGTGGGTCGGTGACGAGTTGGTCACCGTCGTTGGTCACCTGAGTTCCTTCGGTCAGCGGATACCGGGTCAACACGGCCGCCCCGTACAGCGGGGTGAATCGTGCGGCCTGCAGCATTGCGCCGGAAAGCGGAACGAACATATTCGCCGCGAAGCCGAGCACCACCACCGACATCGTCGCGATGGACACGGAAGCAGGCGTCTTCAGTGCCTGCGCCCACACGAGCCCGTAGAACCCGAACGGAAGCGACAGCAACGAGGTGAGCAAGAATGTTTGCCACCAGGCATTCGGCTGCATCTCGGCGTTGAACAGGGCGCCCGTGAGAAAGACTGCAGCGACGGGCAGCACAGCATGCACGGCAATGAGCAGCAGCCTGGCCCCCATGATCTGCGAGCTGCGCAGCGGGGTCAGCGCGAGCGTTCGCCCCCACCCCGTGATGTTTTCCACGACGGCGTTGCTCGCCGTGGAGACAGCTCCAGTGATTCCGCCGTACAAGGCCATACCGACCATGACGTAGGCGGCGACATTGCCGTTGCCGAATTCTGCGTCGGTTTGCTGGGTTGCCGAGCTGAAGATGAGATAGAAGACGACGGGGAGCACGATTGAGGAGATGAGCGTGCTCCACCGGGTGCTGATGCGTTTGAGGTTGAAGAGTGCGAATTTTGCGGAACTCATGAGTTGATCTCTTTTCCGGTCAGCTCGATGAATGTGTCTTCAAGCGTGGAGGGGGTCACGGTGAGATTGCGGGCATCGGTTTCCGTGAGCAACCAACGCACCAACTCATCGGAATTCCCGGTTCGCACCGTCAGCGTTCCGTCGCGGTATTCGGCCCCGGGAACCTGCTGCGCATATTGCTTATCGACGACAGCGCTCACCCAATTCCACCCCGTGGCCTCCCGCAGTTCTGTGGCACTACCATCTGCGATCACTTGCCCCTTGTCCAGGATGACGATACGGCGCGCCATCTGTTCTGCTTCTTCCAGATAATGCGTGGAGAACAAAATGGTCCGCCCGTTTCGGGCTTGCTCATGCATGGCATCCCAGAAAGTGTGCCGAGCAGCGGGATCCATGCCCGTTGTGGGCTCGTCGAGCACGAGGATGTCCGGGTGCCCAAGCAATGCGAGCGCGAACCTCACCCGCTGCTGTTGCCCGCCCGAGCACTTCCCTACCCTGCGTCCTGCAATATCCTGCAGACCTGCCGCTTCGATGGCGCTGTCGACGCTCATCGGATCGTGGTGGGTCGACGCGATCATCGCCACGGTGTCGCGCACCGTCAGGTCCGGCAGAAGCCCGCCGGTCTGCATGACCGCGCCGATACGAGCATCGCGCACAGCATCGTGCGGAGTCGTTCCAGCAATCCGCACGTCCCCCGATGTAGGCCGCGTCAGTCCGAGCAATAGGTCGATCAACGTCGTCTTGCCCGCACCGTTGCGCCCCAGCAAGCCGACTACTTCGCCCTCCCCGACATCCAGCGAGACATCGTTGAGGGCCGTCACACTCCCGAATTCTTTTTTCAATCCCCGTGTTTGGATCACAAAATAAATTTAAGCGTGATGTGGCTCACTTGTCCATATATTTCCCTTGTTATTTGGCGAGTAGACTCGCGAGCGGATTCTCGCCCGGAAGGAGAAAGCATGATTTCCTACTTGACCGACATGGACGGCGTGCTGCACCGCGAGGGATCGGTGATCCCGGGCGCTGAGGAGTTCATCTCCGCCCTGCGCGAGGAGGAAATCCCGTTCATGGTGCTCACGAACAACTCCATGCAGACGCCGCGGGACCTCTCCGCGAAGCTCGTGCGCATGGGCCTGAACATCGACCCCGAACGGATTTGGACATCTGCGACAGCCACCGCCCACTTCCTGTCCAAGCAGGCGGGCGAGTCCAGCGCGTACGTCATCGGGGAAGCAGGCTTGACGACGGCTCTTCACGAGCAAGGCTGGATCCTCACCGACGCCGACCCCGCCTTCGTGGTCCTGGGTGAAACGCGCACCTACTCCTTCGAAGCGATCTCCACCGCGGCGAACCTGATCATGAACGGTGCCCGCTTCATCGCCACCAACCCGGATGTGACCGGCCCCGGCCCGAACGGAGTCGTGCCCGCCACCGGCGCAGTCGCCGCGATGATCACCGCCATGACCGGCAGGAGCCCCTACTACGTGGGCAAACCCAATCCGGTGATGATGCGTACGGCCCTGAACAATATCGGCGCCCACTCCGAAAACACCATCATGATCGGCGACCGCATGGACACCGATGTCAAAGCCGGCCTCGAAGCCGGCATGCGCACCATCCTCGTGCGCACCGGCATTTCCGACGACGCCGAAATTGCCCGCTATCCCTACCGCCCCACCACGATCCTCGACTCCGTAGCCGAACTGGCAAGTCGCGTCCACGACCCGTTCAACGACCACGAGGCTCAGGGGAGCCGGTAAAGGAAGTACCTAGCGAACGGTCCCGCGCGGGACGATGACGGGGGCAACACCTGCCGGGTCCTCCCACACCTCGGCCCGCAACCCGTAAGCCTGTGCCAGAACTTCCGCTGTCAAGGCCTGCTCCGGCGTACCATGCGCCACAATGGCGCCGTCGCGCATGACCACCATCGTGTCGGAAAACATGCCGGCCAGCATGAGGTCGTGCAGGACCATCACCACGGCCTTGCCACGGCGCGCCTGCTCCCGGGCGAGGGAGAGCATGTCAATGGCGTGGGCGGGATCGAGGAAGGTAGTTGGCTCGTCGAGCAGCAGCACGGGTGTGTCCTGCGCCAAGGTCATGGCCAGCCACACTCGCTGACGCTGTCCGCCGCTCAATGCGTCGATATCGCGTTCAAGGAGGTCGCTGATCCCCGTGGCCTCGCAGGCTCGGGCGATCGCCTCATGGTCAACGGCGGACGGACCAGCCATGCGAGCCTGGTGCGGGTGTCGCCCGCGGGCGACCAGCTCCCCGACATACAACCCGCCCGGCGCGCTCGGGTGCTGCGGCAGGAGAGCCACACGGCGGGCGGCCTCGCGCGCCGACAGGGAGTGGATATCGACACCGTCGACGTGCACCATTCCCGCACTCGGCACGAGGAGTTTGGACATCGCCTTGAGCAGTGTCGACTTGCCGCAGCCATTCGGCCCAATGAGCGTGGTCACCTCCCCTGCGCGCGCCGTTAAGTCGATTCCATGGAGCACCTCCGCTCCGTCCCCGTAGCCCACCCTGATGCCCTGAGCCACAAGTGCGTCCGCGGTATGTGTCTTGCTGTTCATTTCCTTGCTTTCCTTCTGGATTGTTGCGCCTCGCGCTAGCGGTCTCGGCTCCACACCAGCACCACCAGAACGACCCCGCCGAGAGCGGCGGAAACAGCTCCCACCGGCGCGGTCGACGGGATGAAACCACCGATCACAGCGCACACCCCCAAGATCGCCGCCCCCGCAGCCCCCGCCACCACCGGCGAGGGGGTCGGGGTGCCGGCGACGAGCCGACCGAAGTGCGGAGCGATAAGTGCGACGAAGCCGATCGGCCCGGCAGCTGCGACCACCACCGCCGATACACCCGTGGCCGCGATGAGCAACGCCCGGCGCTGCGCAGTAATGCTCACTCCGAGCATCGCGGCCGAGTCGTCGTCATGCGCCAAAACCGGCAGGTCGCGTCCACACCACGCCCCGAGCGCGACGAAGGGTGCAAGCCCGAGCAACAGCGGGAGGATGGCATCCATGCGGACAAACCCAGTGGACCCAGCCAGCCAGGTCTGCGCCTCGGCGGCGCGCAGAATCTCGGCACTAAGCAGCAGGTAGCTCACCGCTGCATGCAGCATGAGGGTCAGCGCGACACCGACGATGACGATCCTGTCACTTGTGCCGATTCCCCCGATCAGCGCCAGCACCACGACGACGGCAGCCGCGCCCACTAGTGCGAGCAGCGCGCGCCACCAGAAGACGGGGATGTCGTCCACAAAGGAGGGGCGGTAGGTGATGCTGCCCAGCACCACGAAAGCCGCCGCACCGGAGGTCACCCCCAGAATATCCGGGGAGGCCAGCATGTTGCGCGACATCGACTGCGTCCACGCCCCCGCCATTCCGAGCGCCGCCCCGACGATGAGTGTCGCCAAGGCGACGGGCATCCGCAGGTCCCACACCGCCATGATCTCGCGGTTGGTGCCGCCTCCGGTAAGCACGTCCACCACACGTGCTGGGCTCAGCTCCAACGCCCCCTGTCCGAGAAGGACCAGGTAGGCGGCTCCAGCCACGGTGGCAAACACTGCTCCGGCGACAACCGTCCTCCTCCTGCGCTCGCGCCGCTGCGCACCCAGGATCTCTACGATCCGGTCCATCTACGCCACCGCCTTCTGCATCGTCGAGCCCTGGCGCACCGCTGCGATGAGCACAGGCCCACCAATCACGGCCATGACGATCGACATCTCGACCTCACCGGGACGCATGATGAGGCGCCCAACGACATCAGCGAGCAGCACCAACGCTCCGCCGAACAGAGCCGATGGCAGCAGGAGACGGCTAACCTGAGGGCCGACGACGCGACGCATGATGTGCGGCGCCGCAAAGCCGACGAAGGCGACGGGTCCGGCGGTCGCGGTGGCGCAACCGGCGAGAATCACCACGCCGAGCGCCGCGAAAATCCGCGCCAGCCGGGGCGAGCCGCCCAGCGCGAGGGATGCTTCCTCCCCCATGGCCAAAAGGTCCAAGGGACGTGCGGCCAACACAGCGACCAGCATCCCGACGGCGAGCCCGGCCCACGCAACAGCAGCGTCGGCATAGCCGCGGCCGATGGTCGAGCCGACCACCCAGTGCCTCATGCTGTCGAGCACCTCAGTGTCGAACAGTCCGATAAGGACTGAACCCGCGCTCAAGGAGGCACCGACTCCCATACCCACCAGAATCAGAGTCAGCGGGCTAGCAGAGCGGCGTGACACGACAAGCACCAGAGCGGAGGCGGCAGCCGCACCTACGAAAGCGTGAACGGTGGCTCCGGCAAGGCCCACCACCGTGCCCATGGCGCTACCGAGGGCCACCGCGAACGCTGCACCCGCGGTGACCCCGATGAACCCGGGGTCCGCCAGCGGATTGCGTGTCCAGGCCTGAGCCAAAACGCCGGCAACGGCCAAGCACGCCCCGACGGCGTAGGCGAGCAGGGTGCGCGGAACGCGCAACTGCCAGAAGATGGTTCGCACGTCGATGCTGCCTTGCCCTTTTACCGCGCCGACGAGCTCACCGAGCGGGATCGAGCGTGATCCAAGAGCGAGTGAGGCCACCACCGCCACGGCAGAAACGGCAACGAGTGTGATGAGGGCTCGTCGCGTTGCCGCGGTGCGGACCAGGATATTAGCTGTGCTCATCGGGCTCTCAGAGCTGTTCCTCGAACCTCTCCGCGACCCACGGGATGGTCACCGGGTTGGGCATGCTCATAGCGCTGCCGGTATCAGTGTCGAGGTAGTGCACGCGCCCATCGCGCACCACATCAAGATTCTTGAACGTCGGGTCATTTTTGATCTGGTCGACCAAGCCGTTGTAGTCGAGGACAAACAGGTAGTCCACGTTATTGAGCTCGGTGTAGTTCTCCGGCGCATAATCGACGAAGAAAGTAGAGCCGTCGCCCTGCAGTTCATCCGGGATATCAAAGCCTAAGTCCTCAACGAACTGTCCTCGCCCGTCCTCGGCCGTGTAGAGACCAATCTTGCCGTCGTACGGCATGACGATGGCGGCACGCGCGCCCTGCACCTCAGGGTGGTCCCGGCGGAAATCATCGAAGACCTGCTGCGTCTGCTTGATCAGCTCCTGGCCCTCAGATCCCTTTCCGACGCCCTCGGCAATCGCAGTGACCTGATCTTCCCAAGGGACCTGCCAGTCGTCGAACTCTTCAGGCGCAAGCGTCGTCGGCGCGATGTTTTCCAGTGAATCCTGAGCCTCGACATCGACCGCCTGGTTCACGGCAACAATGTGGGTGGGGTCGACCGCAGAGACCTGCTCGAGAATATCGGCCGTAAAGCCACTAGCGGTGTTATAGATAGCCACGGGGTCGGCATCGCCAAGCAAGTCCTCAGACCACGGACCGACGCCGGAAGGGCCGACGTCTCCCTCCGCTCCCCACGGGGCAACGGCGACAGGAGTGATGCCGAGGGCGAGCAGCGTATCAGCGTCGCCGAGGCCGAGGCTGGCCACGCGCATCTCGGCGGAGTTCGCCGCAGGCTCGGGCTCGCCCTCGCCACGCGAGCAGCCCGTCAGTGTGACGGCGACGGTTGCCACGAGAGCAACGGAACTGGCGGCACGCTTTTTCAGAAAATTCATAGTAGGGTCCTTAGAGCATCCGGGCCCATTTAGGGCACAATAATGTGTTCAAATTGTGTCGACTTTCGTACCATAGACCCCATAGGTAGAATAAAGCAAGCCTCACCTTACTTAGGACACCCTACGACACATGCCAACACACTTCCTCCACCCCGTCACCCTCGTCTCCAACGAGCAGCTCAAGCCACGTCTGCATCGCCTCACCTTCACCGGAGAGGCTTTCGCGGACTACCCCCTGAGCGGCCCCGACGAGTATTTCGGCTTAGTCATGCCAAAGCCGGGTCATCCCTTCCGCCCCTTCAGCTTCAGCGGCGTCAACATCCGCGCGGCCGTGGCAGCAATCCCCGAGAAGACACGCCCCGCCCTCCGCTGGTACACCATCCGCAGCCTCGACAGGGCACGCAAGCTTATCGACGTCGACGTGGTCACCCACGGCGATTCCGGCCCCGGTTCCCAGTGGATCCGCCAGGCGCGCCCGGGCGACACTGCCGGCATGTTCACGTGCCCCGCACTGTGGAAGCCTCCCGCATCCTCACAGCTACTCGTCGCCGATGCTTCGGCGCTGCCCGCCCTGCGCCATATCCTGGCCTACCAGGAGGCCAACGCACCCCAGGCCCTCACGCAGACCCACGCCGTCGCCGTCGTCACGTCTCCAGAGGAAATCGAGGACGGACTGGCTGAACAGTGGCATGAAAAGCTCGCCTCCCTCACCGTCATAGAAGCACCGAAAACGGCCGAGACCGAAGCCACCCTGGCCGTCCTGCGCGAACACTTCGACGCAGGGCAACCGCCGCGCTCCGTGTGGGTCTCCGGCGAAGGCAACCTCACCAAATCCGTACGCGCACTTGCCGTGAAGGACTGGGGCCTTGCCCCGTCCGACGTGGTCTGGGTCCCGTTCTGGTTCCACGGCAAGGCCCGGCCATAACCAACCCGAACACCTCCAACAAGATGGAGGAGATCTTCGTCAAGACCCGCGACGCGGCCTACGACATCATCCGCGCGAAGGGCTCCACCAGCTACGGCATTGGTGGCGGTCTCGCCCGCATCACCCGCGCTGTACTCAAGAACGAAGATGTCGTCCTGCCAGTCAGCGCCCTGCTCGAAGGCCAGTACGGCGAAGAAGACATCTACATCGGCACCCCAGCCGTGATCAACCGCAACGGCATCCAGGACATCGTCGAACTCTCCCTCGACGAGCGCGAGTCCGAGCAGTTCGCTCACTCCGCTAAGGTCCTGCGCGATGTCATGCCCCAGACGGAGCTCACCGACTAAGAGCTTTTCGACGGACGCGTTCACACCCCCTGACCCCGCCTCCCCCCGAGGCGGCGCGCGGCAGGGGGGTGTTCGTCGTCAAGCGTCTGCTTTTCAACCGACAAGCTACAAGGAGAAGAACATGATTTCCTACTTGACCGACATGGACGGCGTGCTACACCGCGAGGGATCGGTGATCCCGGGCGCCGAGGAGTTCATCTCCGCCCTGCGGGAGAAGGAAATCCCGTTCATGGTGCTCACGAACAACTCCATGCAGACGCCGCGGGACCTCTCCGCGAAGCTCGTGCGCATGGGCTTGCACATCGAGCCCGAGCGGATTTGGACGTCCGCGACAGCCACCGCGTCGAAACTAAACTAAGGAAAACATGGGAAACACAGACCTGCTCATCCACAAACCAATTGCACCCCTGACCATACCTGACCAGGAGTTGATTGAGACTGTCGTCGCTGCTGCCAACGGAGCATGGGTATCAGATGAATACCTGGAACAGTTGCACAATAAGATCCTGGAGGACAACCGCGACCTCATCGACGACGGACTCCTCTACCCCGAGGGGACGGGGCTTCGCGGCGATCACTGCCTCGTCGTCGATATATCGGACCATGTGGTCCCCTTGCTAGTGAAACGCCTTTCACAAATCGCAGCGGGAAGGGGACTAGCAGTCGTCTCCGAACTCCATGACCTAGTGTTCGCCTACGGTGACGAAATTCCCAACATGGCCATCCGCACAAACGATTGGGATATTGCGTGGGCTTCCCTCCGCGCATTGCCACAGTGGCTGGACCGTACTACCGAGGACATGATCTTTTACCACCACCGTGGCGACGACGCCGTGGACTTCCTCATCGTCGAAGACACCAGCAAAGAACAGCATTTCATCCAAACGATCTACCGGCCCGACGAAGATAAATACCAAGTGGAGGTCCGCGATGGTGGCCCTGATGCCCACTACCAGGCTCTGATAGCCAGCTACGACGAGACGCTCGCCACATTTGAAACGTGGATGTCCACCGGCGAATGCCCGCCACAGATTAACTGGACACTCATCGACATCTAACCGGAGGCTTCCAGAACGACGAGACCCCCACCACTCAGCGGGAGAGCTGGGTGGTGGGGGTCAGGTGAAACGTCGATAAGCGAAATGCTTATGCCTGCTGCATCTTGCCGTCCTTGTCCTTGAAGGGAAAGCCGAAGTGGCGCAGCAGCGCACGGCCTTCCTCGTCGTTGACAGCGGACGTGACAACGGTGATGTCCATGCCGCGCGGACGGTCGATCTTGTCCACGTCGATCTCGTAGAACATCGTCTGCTCGGACAGGCCAAACGTGTAGTTGCCGTTGCCGTCAAACTGCGTGTCGGACAGACCGCGGAAGTCACGAATACGCGGGAGAGCGACAGCCCTGACGCGGTAGGGTGGGGCACCTTGCGATCAGCGGCCGGGATCATGGACCGAAAAGGCCGATGGGCACGATCCACGTCCGATCGCTGACTTGTGCCGCGACACCAGTTGGAGTGACAAGCAGCAGCGCCTCGGGAGGACGCTTAATACTTTCGGCCACCTGTTGCAGACGCGGCGCAGCTTCAATAGCTGCTTCTTGGGTGAGTTTGACCTCGACACCGACCCATCTTCCGTCACGAAGTTCTAGCACAATGTCGATCTCCGCTGTCCCGTCCTTATTCCGGAAGTGGAAAGCGGTCCCGCGCAAAGGCTGACTGTAGACGCGAAGGTCACGCAGCACTAGGGATTCAAATAGAAAACCCAGTGTGCGGGGATCTTTCGCGAGCGCAGTATGAGATGCACCCATCGCCGCAGCCGCCAACGATGGATCAACTAAGTGTCTTTTCGGTGTGGCATTCAGACGCGACTTGGAGCGTCGGGCCGGGGCCCACGGGGGCTGGTCCTCCACAAGGTACATTCGGCCAGCGAATTCATGGAAAAGAGGCGCGTATTTTTCCCCGACCTCGATTCCTTCTTCTCCTAACCGTTCCTGGATTGTGGTCAACGGAGATGGATGGGCTGTTAAGGACGCGTATGCGCGGACGAAATGCAGGAACCGCTGCGGCGAGCGTCGTGTTCCTCCCACAAACGGGAATTCGTTCTCGGCGAGATTATCCAGATAGCCTTCGACCAGAAGTTCAGCGTCATCCGCATCCCTGTCAACCCAGGAAGGCCAACCGCCCCTCGTGATGAGACGACAGACATCCGAGATCGAATGTGTGCTCGACGCCGCGCCCTCGAGTGGAGTTTCTCCCGCAAGAAGCCGGCGAAGGGAAAAACTACCGGGCGAATCACCCGATTCGTAGAGTGTCATCGGGCGCATCGTTAAGTTCAGAATTCTCCCGGCGCCGGGATGCTTGATTGTTTCACTGTCGGGCCAGGCCGAGCCAGAAAGTATAAACCGCCCGGGAGTGGGATCTTCATCGACAGCTCGGCGAACCGCACCCCACAAACTCGGGGCAAGCTGCCACTCATCCAACAAGCGCGGTGCCTCACCTTCGAGAAGCGCGGAGGGATTGAGGGCAACAATCTGAGCCGCCTCAACTCCCATACGGTCAATCTGCGCGATTGAGCATGCGGCCTGCATGCCAGTTGTTGTCTTTCCCGAGGCACGGGCACCCGCCAACTGCACCGCTGGTGAAGCTTCCAGATAAGCGTTCAAGAGCTGGTCCACAATCCGCGGACGATAAGTCTTCATACTGCAAGAATAGATAAACCTGCCGGAAGTGTCGACGCTAACCTAACGGAATAGTCGATGCAAACCTGCCGGAAGTGTCGACCTCCTATGGCGTCCTACGCCGTAGACTGAGCGAGGCGACTCCGAGCAACACGACGCAGAACGCCAGCAAAATCGCCGCATCGATCCCGATATTGCCCTGCGGGAAGGCAGCTTGATCCGGCACTCCACCGAGCGATTGCATTGCATCGACGGCATAGGTGACTGGCATTGCCGCGGAGATCACTTCGAGAATCCGTGGCATATCCGCGCGCGGAACGAGGAGTCCGCAGATTAAGAATTGTGGAACTACCACTGCTGGAACGAACTGCACCACTTGGAATTCAGTCTGTGCGAATGCAGAAGCAGTGAGGCCAGCGGCGGTGCCAATCAGGGCATCGAGCAATGGTGATCTGGGGACTACTCTCCCGGTTCAGACTCCCTCGCCTCGGAGTTGCGCGCCTGGCCCGTTGCGGAGAGGTCCGGTTGTGGGAATGGCCAAGATGAGGAACAGCAGTAGCCACGTCCCGAGCATGCCAAGCGACATCATCCCTAGAGGCCACTCGACAACTGGGGGCCCATTGAGGGCAGCTGCGGATGCGAAGGCGCAAACCACGCCACCCACAACCACTGGGACAGCCGCGATCAAGGTCGTCGCGAGCGACATAGCAAAACTCTCCGCGCCGATCAGCGCAATCACCTGCAGTGGAGACATTCCGGCAGATTGCAGGAGAGCAACTTCATGACCGCGCCCACGCGCGGACAGTGCGACAACGGCGGCGCTGGTAGCGAACATCGACACAATCACGACGGCGATGATGACCCATGTGTCGGTCATGTTAGTTTGCGCCCCCGGTTCGACAATGTGAATAACTGCTCCAACCGATCCCAATGAGCATAACAGCAGCCCCACGCCACCAAGACCTGCGGCCAACGGGGCGATTGTGGTCACGTTCATGCGCGTCCGGGCCGCTGCCGCGCGGGTACCTAGTGCCGAAACGGTCAGGCCAGTGACATCGAAGGTTTTGTGCAGAACTCGCAGGACTAATCCCACGATTTCCGGGCACATCAGGTAAACACCGATCAAGGCGCACCCGCCCGCGTTTAACGCAAGGTTGATGATTGAGGCTGGTTGCTGGTCCAGTTTCGAAGCGACGACAAGAGCTACGGAGACGAGGAGAAAGAACATACCGCTGACGATCCGTAACACCGTCGTTTTGGATTTGCGGTCAGATTGCTGGACCGTGCGCAAAGCAACACCGGGTTGAGTGCGGGAGGCTCGGTACGCTGGTACCACACCACCAATGATCGCCGTAGCGACGCTGACAACGACGACCACCACGGGAGCCCAGAGGGCGACGGTGAACCCCGGTAAGTCGACGGCTGGGGATACTGCACCGTCGAATGCGGGGAGCGTCCAGAAACTTAGAAGTGTCGAGGCGATGGCTCCCATTATGGCTCCGCAAAAACTCACGATCAGCAAAATGTACAGCGTGGACACGAACACGGCCCACGGTGCTGCTCCGAGCAGAAGCCAAAGGGCGTGGGTATGGCGGGAAGCGTGAACACTCGCTTTCCCTACAACTGTCAGAGCAACCCATGACACGACAGCAATCACCACGTAAATGGTGATCGAGAGGATCTGATATTCGGCCAGTGGGGCGCCTGCGGCGGCGATCGCCTCACGGAACTGCGGGGTCATGGTCCAGGCGTATTGGTGCACGCACAGGCCAATCATCGTGGAGATCACGGCGACCACCGCCATGGCTGGCGTCCATTCACGCCATCCGTCGGCGAACATTCTCAGAACATAGCGCTGCATCTGGTTACTCCCCGAGGTTCGAGATGATTGCCAGTAGCTCCTGGCTGGTCGTCCTCCCAACTGCCCCGACTACCTGACCGTCGCTCATGATGATGACGTTGTCTGCCATAGCCGCAGCCTCAAGATCGTGGGTGACCATGACGATCATCTGCCCCTCGTCCGCCATGCGTCGGAGCGTGTCCAGTACGATTCCAGTGCTCTGTGAATCCAACGCGCCTGTTGGCTCGTCTGCGAAGACGATATCTGGCCGTCGCGCCAGCGCCCGACACAGTGCGGTTCTTTGCTGCTCGCCACCAGACAATGTCCGAGCCGGCGCGTCGCGCCGAGCGCCTAAATGGAATGCCTCTATCAAGCCGTCGACTACGCGAAAGGGAACCTTCTCCCGGTTCAACCGAAAAGGAAGCGTGATGTTCTCTTCGACGGAGAGGAAGGGAACGAGGTTGTATTGCTGAAAGACGAACCCGATGCTCGTACGCAGCATCCGGGCCCGGTCGCTCGCGGACTGGCGGTAGATATCCTGCCCGTTGATGCTGACAATGCCCGATGTCGGTTCGTCAAGACCGCTCAGACACATGAGCAACGAGGATTTTCCGGACCCCGAATGCCCGACTATCGCGGTGAGGCCGCCACCGTGCAATTCCAGATTGCATCCGCGCAGTACTTCAGTAGTTGTTGGCCCCGTTTGAACATCTCGTCGAATGTTGCTGGCACTGAGCGTCGCAGTCATCAAAGTCTCCCTAGCAAGTAGGCATCTGTCGTTCGGGGAACATCCCTTATCAAGAGTCCACCGATGTTCTCATCAAACCGGCGTGCATACTCAACCATTCTTACTGAAACGTGCGCGGCCCGGTAGTTATCGGGGTGGGATCTTTCTCCACGTTCGATGTGAATTCCGTGCAGGCCGGTTGTGCCGCGGGAGCGCAACTTTCCCCACTGTGCTCGCGCAGGCACCGTGGAAGCGCGTGTCAACCACGCGGGCAGAACGACCGGACATGACAAAGCTCCTCGCACAGACGGCAGAACTGGCAGAACTGGAAGAAGCAGCCCCACCTTAATTCGAAATGCCTTTCGCAGCACGGAGAGCAACTGCCCGAACGCAAAACGCCCCCGCGACCACGGTGCGAAACCGGGTAGCGGGGGCGTCGATAAGCGAAATGCTTATGCCTGCTGCATCTTTCCGTCCTTGTCCTTGAACGGGAAGCCGAAGTGGCGCAGCAGCGCACGGCCTTCCTCGTCGTTGACAGCGGACGTGACAACGGTGATGTCCATGCCGCGCGGACGGTCGATCTTGTCCACGTCGATCTCGTAGAACATCGTCTGCTCGGACAGGCCGAACGTGTAGTTGCCGTTGCCGTCGAACTGGGTGTCCGACAGACCGCGGAAGTCACGAATACGCGGGAGAGCGACCGTCAGCAGACGGTCCAGGAACTCCCACATACGGTCGCCGCGCAGGGTGACCTTCGCGCCGATCGGCATGCCCTCACGGAGCTTGAAGTTAGCGATGGACTTCTTCGCGCGACGCAGCTGCGGCTTCTGGCCGGTGATCGCGGTGAGGTCCTCGAGAGCGCCGTTGATCATCTTGGAATCGCGGGCAGCGTCGCCGACACCCATGTTGACCACAATCTTGGTCAGACCCGGGATCTGCATGACGTTCTCGTAGCCGAACTGCTCAGACAGCTTGCCGCGAATCTCGTCCTGGTAACGCGTCTTCAGACGCGGGGTGTAGTTAGACTCGGTCATTAGATGTCCTTCCCGTTCGACTTGGCAACGCGGACCTTCTTGCCGTTCTCATCGAAGCGGTAACCCACACGGGTCGGGGTGCCATCAGAATCGACCACCATCACGTTGGAAACGTGGATCGGGGCCTCCTGGGTGACAATGCCGCCGGACTCAGCGCCGCGCTCATTGTAAGAGTTAGCAACGTGCTTCTTCACACGGTTCACGCCCTCGACGAGGACACGGTCACGCTGCGGGTACGCCTCGATGACGCGACCCTGAGCGCCCTTGTCCTTGCCAGCGATGACCTGGACCATATCGCCCTTCTTGATCTTCAACTAGATCACCTCCGGTGCGAGAGACACGATCTTCATGAACTTCTTATCGCGCAGCTCACGAGCGACCGGGCCGAAGATACGGGTGCCGCGGGGCTCAGTGTCGTTCTTGATCAGAACAGCTGCATTTTCGTCGAACGCAATGTAGGAACCGTCCGGACGACGGGTCTCCTTCTTCGCACGAACGATGACGGCGCGGACAACCTCGCCCTCTTTCACATTGCCGCCCGGGGCGGCTTCCTTCACGGTGGCGACAATCGTGTCGCCGATACCGGCGAAGCGTCGAACAGAACCGCCGAGCACCTGGATGCACAGAATCTCGCGTGCACCAGTGTTGTCGGCGACCTTCAGACGCGATTCTTTCTGAATCACAGTTGGTCTCCTGACCTGGATCAATGTGCGCCAGATTTCCGTCCTGCACGCACGTGGTCAATGTCTTTTTGTGCCTTTTCGCTTATCGACGAACAGTGCCCAGCACCTCACGTGCCGTCACCGCCGAAGGGTCTCGCAGCCTCAACTCGGAAACGCGCGTCAACTGCGACCAGCGATAGACAACTGTGGTATTAAACCACGCCGCCTGCGCGAACCCCAAATTCCCGCAGCTCCCCACAAGTCTGCTCCGGCAGTCACCCTCCGTCGCGATCCCCTACGCCTTTCCGCCACGACCTACCCAAGAGCCCAACGCGAAGACTTACCCCTTTTTGTGCACCAATTTTTCATTTCCCACTTTCCCACCCAACACGAAGACTAGGATCAGTTTTTGTCAAGCTAGTTGACAGGTTTCCTAAACCTATCCCCATTCCGAAAAGGAGTCCCCCATGAAGCGTCGCATCACTGCTGCCGCCCTCGCAGCTGCAACCGCCCTGTCCCTGTCTGTCGCCCCGGCCGCTGAAGCTCAGACCGCTGACGATTTCCGAGATGCCGCCGAAATCCTCAAATTCCTCGGATACGTCGGCGATAAGGGCACGGGCGCAATGCCGGATACCGAAGGCGCAGGAGAGATGGCTGCCGGATCCGTAAAGGCTGGCTCCTCCGGCAAGGACGCCTACTACGTTTCCCAGGTCAGCTGGGGCCTGCTCTGGACCGCACTGGCAGCAACCGGCGTTGGCGCTATCGCCCTCGCAGCTCAGAAGGCTGGCCTCGTGAAGCTGCCGGTGAACGTGCCGTTCTAAGACTCGTTCTTTAGATCCAGCTACGGGTCTCGCACCAACCGATCACGTTGGTCGCGGGGCCCTTTCCCTATTTGTGCCAGCGACGGCTTGCCGCGCACCTCCTGCTGGATCGAATTCGGTCCCCGTCCCTTCCCGTTCGCGTACGATGACGGGTCAAGACACGGGGTGCCGCGCACCCGCCGCCGCGCAACGCCGCAGTTCGCCAGAGCTGCAGCCGCGCGAAATGGAGGCGGGCGCGAAGCTGAGATCACACCCGTCGAACCTGAACGAACCAACATTCGCGGAGGAATTGTCTGATGGCTTCTTTGTCCACTTCTTCTCACGGCTCCACGGCTGACGGCGGCGCGCAGCACAGCGCGATCCCGAACATCCTGTCCATCGCGGGCACGGACCCGACGGGCGGGGCGGGAATCCAGGCGGATCTGAAGTCGATTTCGGCGGCGGGCGGCTACGGCATGTGCGTGGTGACGGCGCTGGTGGCGCAGAACACGCACGGGGTGCGCAGCATCCACGTGCCGCCGCAGGACTTCCTGAAGGAGCAGCTGGACGCGGTCTTCGACGACGTCCAGGTGGACGCGGTGAAGATCGGCATGCTGGGGGATGTGGAGACGACGAAGACGGTCTCCGATTACCTGGCAGCGCACCCGGTCCCGACGGTGGTGGTCGACCCGGTGATGGTGGCTACAAGCGGCGATCGCCTGCTCACCGAGGACGCGGAGGAGGCGATGAGGCAGTTCGTGAAGGATCACGCGAGCGTCGTCACGCCGAATATTCCGGAGCTTGCTGTGCTGGCGGGCACGACGCCTGCGAAGACATTCGACGAGGCGCTCGAGCAGGGCCGCGAATACGCGAAGGCGGCGGGCGTCAACGTGGTCGTGAAAGGCGGGCACCTCAAGGAGGGGTACGCGTCGAACGCGCTGGTCACGCCGGCTGGCGAGGTCGAGGTCGCGCACGTGCCGCGCGTGGACACGAAGAATACGCACGGCACGGGTTGTTCGTTGTCGTCGGCGTTCGCCACGCGCATGGCGATCGACCCGCACGGGGCGCTCGCATGGACGTCGAGCTGGCTCCACGAGGCGATCGCGCACGCGGACGACCTCAACGTCGGCACAGGTCACGGGCCCGTCGATCATTTCCACCGTTCGCGCCGCCTCGCCGCAGCAGGGTCAACGCAGCCATGGAAGCTTATCGACGACTGGACCGCCCCCTCCACCCCTTCACTCGAGCCCAAGATTCCTGCCGCCGGCCCGTTCACCCGCGAGCTGTGGGACAAGGCGGCGCAGAAGGTGTGGCCGGAGACGTTGGAATTACCGTTCATCCACGCACTGCGCGCCGGCACTTTGCCGGAGGAGCAGTTCAGCTTCTACCAAGTGCAGGATGCGTATTACCTCCGCGAATACTCCCGCGCACTGGCGACGGTGAGTGCGAAGGCCCCGGACGCGGAGGATCAGGTGTGGTGGTCGCAGTCCGCGACGGTCGCGATCGAGGCAGAGTCGGAGCTGCACCGCAAGTGGATTTCTGAGCACCACATCGATGCAGACACTCCACCCTCTCCTGTCACCCTCGGCTACGTGAATATGCTCACATCTACGGCCGCTTTTTCGGACTATATTGTCGGCGCCACGGCAGTGTTGCCGTGCTTTTGGCTCTACGCGGAAGTCGGTTTACACCTTGCGGAAAACAATCATCCTGAGCATCCGTACAACGCGTGGCTGTCCATGTACGGCGGCGAAGATTTCACAGATGCCGTGCGTATGGCCCTAAATTCGGTGGAGAAGGCTCTCTCTGGCGCGAGCGAAAAGCAGCGCGCGGATGCTCTCGAGGCGTTCATGTACGCGTGCTATTACGAACGCGAATTCTTCGATCAGGCCACTCGCAACTAGTTCTCGGATAGAGCTTCGGGGCCAAAATCACGGTTAGCCACCTACCCGAGAATGCTTTAGCTTGGGAAGAGTGAGTTTCAGTGAGAAGGCCCCAATTTCAATCCAGAACAAGCTAGACCTGTTCGGCCGCGAACCTGGTCGCTTCGCCCTTCGCGCCATCATGGCCGGCGTCCTGTTGGGCATCATGACTGCGTTCGCTGCAGCAACAGCAACTTTGACCGAATCGTACGCCCCTGGTTGGGGCAAGTACCCCTTCGCGATGATCTTCGCGGTGACCCTCTACATGATGGTCGTCCTCCAATCCGAGCTGGCCACCGGCAACATGATGTTCATGACGTACGGCTTCGTCCATAAGATGACGAAGATCCCGCGAGCCCTGCTGGTCATCCTGTTCGTGACATTTTTCAACCTGATCGGCGCGATCTTCGTCTCGTGGCTGATTTCCATGACCACGACCGGTCAGAACGCCGAGACGACGATGCCGTTCTTGTCCAGCCTGTGGGAGGCGAAGCTGGCGAAGCCCAGCCTGACCCTCTTCTTCGAGGCCATCCTGGCCAACATGGTCGTGAACGTCGGCTTCATCCTGACGGCGCAGGCCGGTAAGGATCACAGCGCCAAGATTTGGGCCGTGGCCATCATCATTCCGGCGTTCGCCGCGATGGGCTACGAGCACTCGATCGCGAACTTCGTGCTGACGACGCTGAACGGCTTCATGTTCGACCCGTCCTCCATCGAGGGCTTCACGGTCGGCAACGTGCTGCGCAACTGGACGATCGTCTGGCTGGGCAACTTGGTCGGCGGCGGTGTGATCATGGGCGGCATTTACGGCTGGCTCAACCGCACGCGCACCAACTACCGCGACTAGTTCTTCCCCCTTCACTCCGTAATCCGCACGGCGTCGAGCTGTCTGCCAGAATGGCTTAGGTGAACTCCCCTAACCTTGACATGCTCGATGCCGTGCGTGGCGTTCGGGACGCTGTCGCCGGCACGCGTTTGAGTGATGGCGGCGTGGAAGCTGATGCCCGTGCTGTCGTCAACCAGCTCGACGATTATGTTCTGCCGCGCCTCGCCAATCTCGATGCTCCGTTGTTGGCGGTGATCGGTGGTTCGACAGGTTCCGGCAAGTCCACACTCGTGAACGCGGTGCTGCGTGAGCGGGTATCCAATCCGGGCGTGATCCGCCCGACGACGCGTCAGCCGGTGCTGGTAGCCAATCCGGCAGACGCGGACTGGTTCAATTCGCCGCAGGTTCTGCCGGGGCTCGCACGTTCTCACGGCGCGGGCGACGAGCAGTCGACGACGCTGCGCCTTGTGCCCACGGGCAGCATCCCGGAAGGGCTCGCGCTTCTCGACGCCCCCGATTTCGACTCCATCGACGACCGCAACCGCGCCCTCGCTTCTCAGCTGCTGGCCGCAGCGGATCTCTGGGTCTTCGTCACTACCCCGGCGCGCTATGCCGACCAGCTGGTGTGGAATTTCCTGCACGACGCCGCCAGCCGCGGGATCGAGGTCCTGGTGGTGCTCAACCGCCTCGACGAATCTTCAGCGGAAACGGTCCCCGATGATCTGCGTCGCATGATGGACGAGGCTGGCCTGCACGGCGCCACGGTCTTCACGGTTCCGTTCGTCCCCGGCCTCGGCGGCGAGGAATTCCTGCAGGACACCTTGGTCGCCGAGCTTCGTTCCTATCTCACTGACCTCGCAGAGGATTCCGCCGCGCGCCGCGCAGTCGCAGGTAAAACGGTAGCAGGGGCCGCCACCGGAGCCATCGAGAAAGCAGAGAAGCTTATCGACGCCCGCTCTCGCCAAGAAGCCTTCGCCTCCCAATTGGATAGCGCGATCAGTGAGCAGTACTCCGCCGCCCACACGCATGTGATCGATGCGACCTCCGACGGCAAGATGCTGCGCTCCGAAGTCATGGACCGTTGGCAGGATGTCGTGGGCACGTCGGATATTTCCCGCGGTTTCGAGCGCTGGTTCTCCCAGACGATGGACAAGGTGGGCAGTTTCTTCACTGGTGAGCCGGCTCCGCTGCGCGAGGTGGAGACTGAGCTCGAGTCCGGTCTCCACGCCGTGATCGTCGATGCCGCAGACACCGCCGCCGCACGTTCGTGGTCGCACATCGGTGCCGTCGCCCCGGACTTGCGCGCTGATGCCGACCCATCCCTCGCCCGTTCCTCCTCGGATATCGACGAGCGCGCCGCTGCCCTAGTCCGCGAATGGCAGGGCGCACTCCTCGACCGCATCCAGGACACCGCCGGCGCCAAACGCCAGCGCGCCCGCGTCGTGTCTTTCGGCCTCAATGTCTTGACCGTGGCGCTCATGCTCGTCGTCTTCGCCTCCACCGCCGGTATCACGGGCGGCGAAGTCGCTATTGCCGGCGGTTCCGCTGTGCTCGGCCAGAAATTGCTGGAGACGATCTTCGGCGAGGACACCGTCCGCCGCATGGCCACCGATGCCCGCAACGACTTGAATGAGCGTCTGCGCGAGCTCCTCCAGCGCGAACGTGAGCGCTACTACCCGGTCACCGATCCCCTCCTCGAGGGCACCACCGCCGACGATCTCACCACAGCCACCAACGCTGCCCGCGCAGCTGTCGCCGAACGCTTCCCGGAGCTCGCCGGCACCCCGAAGCCGACCCAGGCGGTCGAGGAAGCTCGCCCGAGCTCGGCATCCAGCCTCGAAGAGAGCGCCTCGAGTGGCCCGCTCCGCGACTTGTTCGCCCAGCTGCGCGGCGGTTTCCGGGGAGGCGACGATGGCTCTGTTTAAGCGGAAAACAGCCTCCCTCGGGGAACGTCTCACAGCTCTCGACGAAGCCGCCGAGATCGGCGCGCCCTACCTCTCCCCCGCTCAGCGCGAGCGCCTGGAAAAGATTGCCCGCGCAGGTGCCGAACGCCGCGCCCTGTCTGCGGAGCACACCGTCGTCGGCTTCTTCGGCGCGACCGGTTCCGGCAAGACCTCCCTGTTCAACGCTGTCGTGGGCGAGGACCTCGGCAAGGCAGCGGCACGTCGCCCCACCACCTCCTCGCCACTCGCGGCGATCTGGGAGCCAGAGGGGTCCGAGGAGCTCCTCGACTGGCTCGGCGTCGAGGACCGCCGCGTCCGCTCCGGCGAATTCGCTCCCAAGGCCGGCCCCTTGATCCTGCTTGACCTTCCCGATTTCGACTCGGTGGAGGCATCCAACCGCGCCATCGCGGAGCGCCTCGCCGGCCAGGTCGACGTACTGGTCTGGGTGTCTGACCCGGAGAAATACGCCGACAGTGTCATTCACGACCAGTTCATCCGCCCCCACGCCAACCACTCGGCAGTCACGCTCGCGGTGCTGAACAAGGCAGACCTCCTCGCAGAGACCGACGTCCCCACCGTCTCCCAGTCCTACGCGCAGCTGCTGCGCGAAGACGGTCTCACCAACGTGAGCGTCGTGCCCACCTCCACCTACACGCAAGCAGGTATCGACGACCTCCGCTCCGCCATCACCCGCGTCGCCGCTGCCCACAGCGCACAGTCTGCGCGCATTGAAGCCGACATCGCCTCTGTGACGGGGGAATACGCTGCCAGGGAGAAAGCAGCAGACGTCGATAAGCGAGCAAAGCGAGACTTGGATTCTGTGCTCGCCCAGGCCGCGGGCGCCGACCGCGTCGCCAACTCCACCGCCGCTGCATACCGCAAACGCCTCCACGAACGCACCGGCTGGCTGCTCACTTCCTGGGTGACCCGCTTCCGCCCCGACCCGCTGAAACGCATGGGTCTGCGTGAGGACGCCGACACCGTGGGTGTGCACCGCTCCTCGCTCCCGGAGCTCTCCGCCGCCTCCAAAGCCGTGGCCAACCGCGGCGTGCGCGACTACGCCGCCGCTGTCGCAGACGACCTGCCCCCGCAATGGGCCTCCGCCGTCTCCGACCGCGCCGACGAGGTCGCCGAAACACTTCCCGCCGAGCTCGACCGCGCCGTCGCCCGCACACGACTGCCGGCCGAACCGTCGAAAGGCTGGACCCTGCTCACCGTCGTCCAATGGTTGGCGCTGCTCGCCGCGCTCGTCGGCGTGCTGTGGTACCTGCTCGTCGCATTCGTGCCCGGCGCGCTGACACCGCTGCTCGGCGGCGACCTCGTCCCCGATGTCGAAGGCTGGCCGATCCCGACGCTGCTCATCATGGCCGGGCTATTGACGGGCCTTTTGATCGGGCTGGTGACCGCCGTCTTCGGCGGAGTCATCGGCAGCGGCGTCAAACGACGAACGCGCGCGGCGCTACGAAAAGAGGTCGCCGCGACCTCGCAATCCGCCGTCGTGGAACCCCTCGGCGCGATCCGCGACGACTACGCCCGCTTCAGCGAACACATCGCCGTCGCCGCCGGCTCCTAGTAGCGCTGCGACGACAGGCGCGCCTTCGCCGCACCGTAGAAATTCAGCACCGGCCGCGTCAGCGGGGCGAACGCAGACACCCGGTCATCGAAGGAGTAGACCTCGTTCCCCATGTCCACGGCCTGCTTACCGTTGATGAAGCACGCCCCGCGCCCCGGCTTGCTGTACGCGCACACCGCCGTATCCGCCTCGGTGTGACCGAGGACCTGCAGCCCGCGGGTGTTCGTGTCGCCGAATCGGACCACCGGTTCCTCCGCCCACTGGGTGAACTGAGCTTCGTCCCAGTACGGGAGCTTCGTTCCGGGCGGCGGCGGGGTCAGTTTGGTCTCCATCACTGATGCGGCGGCCTCCGGGGCGCTCACGGGAGCGACCACTACGGCAGCAGCGATCACGGCTGCGCTCAAACGACTGACAATCTTCTTCATGGTGTACGTATCTCCTTTCACCGATTCAGGCTTCCCTGCCTCAAGAGTAACGCACATCACACATCAGGCGTCCGAAGCGAAAAGTTCCTGCATGCGTGGGCTCCACTCGGAGGAATCCTCGGGCTGCTCCTCGAGCGGCATGCCCACGAAAGCCCAGCCCAGTCTCCCCTCCGGCCCATCGATGATCACCGACGGGCTCTCTCCCGCCTCCGGCTCGGAGAGGATCTCTTTCAGCCTGCGCAGGTCCGCCTCGTCGTAGTCGTTGTCGGTGTAGAGCTGCCATAAGGTGTTGCTGGTGGCTTGTTGGACCTGGAAGCCGGGCGCGGCTGCGTCGACACGCTTCACAAAGGCGAGCGCCTCTGTGTACCCCACCGGGAAGTTCCCGAGTGCCAGCGTCGTCGGATCTCCACCGGGCGTGAGCGGCATGCCATGGAATTCGAGGTCGATGCCTGTGTCCGCGGCGTCGAGCGTGCGAAACAGCGTGTCGCGGATCCGGATTGTGCGGCTGTCATCTGCGTTCTCTGCGGGCTGCACCTTGACTCTGGTGCCGTGGTCGCCCGCGAAAACATGGACGATGCCGATAGCAGGGTCGGCTAGCAGCTCGTAGGCTGCCTCCTGCTCCTCCAGCACGGCGGGCTCCGGGAGTTGCCCGTCCCAGAAGAACCGTGTCGCCCCGAGCTGCGCTTTCAGCGCAAGATTGAAGGAGTCGATGCCCTGGTCCTGCATCTCCGTCTGCTTGGCGTGGAGCTTCGAGAGCGCTTCAATCAGCTCACTGGCACTGTCCACGTTGAGCTCCCCGAGGAGTTGGATCTGCTTCGTGGGGATGCCGCCGGCCAACTGCTGCTGAACGGTGAGGTCCGAAAACACAGGGTCCTGGTCCGCCCACTCAGCGACGGCGTCGACCTGCTTGTCGATCTTCGCGCAGCCGCCAAGCAACAGTGCGCACATGCCGAGCAGCACCGGAACAATGATGGAAAAAGCTTTCCTCGCCATAACGCCGGATTTTAACGGCGAAAGCAGAAGCATTGCTTTGAGCAGGTTACCCGTTTAGAACTCGCAGCATGCGTTCCTGCCACGGGCACTCGTCACAGGACACTGACTTCGACGGAGGCTTCCCCATGTAAACAGCACCGAGGACCCCCTCGGGGCCTCTGATGACGATTAGAGTGGGCCTCTTGACGGGAGTTTCGGACAGGATCTCCTTGACGGCGCGCAGACCTTCTTCATCGAATTCGCCTTCGGTGTAGAAGCCCCATACGCTGTATTCTTCCTGTTCTTCGGTGCTGCTCACGACGGTGAGGGACATATCGGTAGCAACATCTATGCGGTTGGCGCGCTCAATAAGCTCCTGGTAGGTCCCATCCTCAGGGTTGAGGGCGAGTTTTGGCGGCGCGCAGCCCGTTTGCCCGACAAATTCCGTGGAGTGCATGAGGGGAAACCATATAATTCGAGTCGTGCGTCACTGTCCGCAGCGAAGTTCTCATAGGCTTTGTCGCGGAAGGCGCAAGCTTCGTCGTCAGAGAGGCTCGAACCACGCGTAGCTACCAGTTTTAGCCCTATGTCCTCCTCCCATAGGGTTGCTGTAATTTCTGCAACGCCCGGTGCCACCAACGGTTCGATCAGTTTCTCGTTTCTGCGCGCGTCTTTCCGATCCAGCATTCTTCCGCACCAGACCAGTGACGTTCCTCCAATATCCGCAGTGATGCCTTCGGTGGAAACTAGGTCACTTACCTGCTCTCGGTTCCGCTCCTTCTTGCGGAGGGCTTTTAAAACATCGATAAACTGCGACACGCTTTCGACGTGAAGGACGCCGCCGACTCTGATTCGCAGAGGGTACTCCGATGTGTCACCTATGCGACTGAATGTGAGGTCCTTCATCACTGGGTCGTCTGCGACGAATCTCTCCAGGCGCTGGGTCTCGGAGAGTTTTTCGTTTTTGTTAGATGGGTAGGCGGCGGCGAAGGCGAAGAGGATCGCAACGGTCACCAACAACACGATGGTGTTCACCTGGTTCTTCGCCTTCATGAGAGCGATCCTACTGGGAAATCACCGCATGCAGCTGCTCGTTCCACGGCTGTTGATCGCACCGTCTTGCACCTCGATCTCCTTGCTGCGCAATGCGACCGCACCATACCGCCTGAGTTCAACGGCCGATGCGAGGCGTCACCCGGCGTTTACGAGCCCAACACTTCCTGCATGCGCTCTTCCCACGGATGTTGCTCGTAGGCTTTCGGCCTCGCCCGCGGCTTTCCCACTTTCACCGTTCCGAGGAGTCCGTCGGGGCCTTCGATTCGCACCCACACGCCTTTCCCGTCGACGGGTTCGGTCAGGATCTCTTTGATCGCGCGCAAGCCTTCCTCGTCGAATTCGCCCTCGGTGTAGAAGGTCCACTCGCTGTCAGGGCCTTCAGCGTTGTTCACGCTTGTGAGGAACATGTCGGAGGCGGCGTCAACATGTTCGGCTTGTTCCACCAGTTCGGCGTAGGTGGTGTATTCGGAGACAAGCTGAAGGCGCGGCAATAAGAATTGTTCGCCTTCACCGCCCGGCACGCCTGTCGTACCGCGTTCCTGGGCCGGTTTGGCCAGAGGAAAGCCCATCAGCACGAAGGATGCGTCGGGGTGCGGCTGAATATGGCTGTACGCCTTGTCCCGGAAAGCGCGGGCGTCATCGTCGCTGACGGACATATTCCGGGTCACCTTCGCGTCGATGACTGTCCGGTGGGGCGCGTGCAGTTTCAGTTTCTCCACCTCGGAGGCGGCGAACGGCGTGGACAGCTCTTCCGCGTCAGCGGCCTTCTCCGCATCGGGGAGCTCGCCGGACCAGGCGAACGTCGTGCCGTCGATGTCCGCCGACACGTCGTCAGCGGTCAGCGTCGTCCCATGTCCCGGCTCCGGCGCCTTGCCCTCGAGGGCGACCAAAGCAGCGAAGAATTCGGGCACGCTTCCGACATTGAGGGTCCCGCTGACATCCGCCCGGGTGAATTCCTCCGACTCGCTTCCGACGTGGGAGAAGGTGAGGTCTTTCATCACAGGATCTTCGGCAGCCCATTCATCCAGGCTTTTCATGTTGGATCGGTGCGGCTCGTCGGCGGGGCCGTAGAGAAACGCGGCGAGGAACACGAAGGCGTAGGTCACGACCACCGCGCCAAGGCCGATCTTGTCCTTCTTTTTCACAGGCGCGATTTTAGCGGCGAAACTTCCGCTACGACGCAGCGATGGCTTGCAGTTGCGCGCTCCAGGGCTCGTTGCGGGCGGGCTGCGCGTCACGGGGTTGCCCGACGTAGGCCATACCTAGTCGTCCGTCGGGGCCGTGGAGGACGAGGGTCGCGGTCTTGCCGTCGATAGGCGTGGCGAGCAGCTCCACGACGGCGCGCACATCGGCCTCGTCGAAGGGATCCTCGGTGTAGAAATCCCACACGGAGTTCGTGCCGCGGTTGTCGACGGAATCGAGCCGCATCCGGCTCGCGGCAGCGACCCGCTCGATGAAAGGGATCGCCTCGCGGGCATCGTCGAGAAGCAGTCGCCCGGCAGGTGGGAAGCCGTGCAGCGCGAAATCGGTCCCGCGCGCACCGAGATGTTCGTAGGCGGCGTCGCGGAAGTCGCGCGCTTCGCCATCGCTTATCGACGCCTCCCTGTACACCCTCCCCGTGAATCCCCCATCACTAGCTACCACAGTCACCTCGATTTCCCCCACAGCCGGTGCCGCGAACGGCGCCAGGAGCTCCGTCATATCGCCGCCGAATTCCTCCGACGGGAACGGGCCCTCCCATGAGAAATCGGTGCCGTCGATATCCGCAGAGAGATGCGACGTGAACGAGTTGATCGCACCTTCTTGCACCTCGATCTCCTTGCTGCGCAATGCGACCAAAGCGTCGACGAATTCCGGCACCGTATCCACATTCAGCGAACCCCCGACCGAGATAACCGACGACTTGAAACCGCCAGCTACCACCCGCGTGAAATTCACGTCCTGCAACGCCGGATCGGTCTGCGCCCACGACTCCAACTGCGCGACCTCATCGGCCACCGGGTCCGCGCACCCGCCAAGCAGCATGGCGAGCGCACCCACCACACTGAGAACCGCCCTGCGCATCATGCGAACAATACTAATGCGCACCAAAAACGCCCGCCCCCAAAATCCAACAGTATGGATTGGGGGCGGGCGTGGGGTGGTCGTCGATAAGCGCTTTAGCGTGCCTTCTCGATGACCTCAACGAGACGGAAGTGCTTGTCCTTGGACAGCGGACGCGTCTCCTCGATGCGGACGAGATCGCCGATGCCGGCGGTGTTCTCCTCGTCGTGTGCCTTCACGCGGCTGGTGTTACGGACGATCTTGCCGTACAGCGCGTGGGACTTGCGGTCCTCGATCTCGACAACGATGGTCTTATCCATCTTGTCGGAGACCACGTAGCCGCGGCGGCGCTTCTGCAGGCCCTTCTTCGTTTCAGACATTAGTTAGCTCCTTCACCAGGGACGGTGGACAGGCCGAGCTCGCGCTCACGCAGCACCGTGTAGATACGTGCGATGTCGCGCTTGACCGCCGGGATGCGGCGGTTGTTGGTCAGCTGACCGGTCGCCAGCTGGAAGCGCAGGTTGAACAGCTCTTCCTTGGCGGCGCTCAGACGATCGTTCAGCTCAGCATCAGTGAGCTCACGGAACTCGTGTGCAGGGGTGCCAGTAGCCATTAGAACTGGTCCTCCTTCGCAATGATACGAGTCTTGCACGGCAGCTTAGCGCCAGCGCGGCGCAGAGCTTCCTGAGCAACAGCCTCGTTCGGGTAGGACATTTCGAACAGGATGCGGCCAGGCTTGACGTTGGCCACCCACTTCTCCACCGGGCCCTTACCGGAACCCATACGCACGCCAAGCGGCTTCTGGGTCAGCGGACGATCCGGGAAGATGTTGATCCAGACCTTGCCGCCACGCTTGACGTGGCGGTTGATGGCAATACGAGCTGCCTCGATCTGGCGGTTGGTGATGTACGCCGGCTCGAGAGCCTGCAGGCCGTAATCACCGAAGTTAATGGTGTTGCCGCCCTTGGACACACCGGAACGATTCGGACGGTGCTGGCGACGGTACTTGACGCGCTTAGGGATAAGCATGTGTCTTAGCCCTCCTTCTTCTGCTCTGCGCGCTGGCGGCGCTGGCCACCGCGGCGGGGACGGCGGTCACCGCGGCCACGGCGCTCATTGCCCGGAGCGTTCAGCTCGGACTCGCGCACGCCACCAACGACGTCGCCCTTGTAGATCCACACCTTGACACCGATGTTGCCGAAGGTGGTCTCTGCCTCAGCCAGGCCGTAGTCGATCTCCGCACGGAGGGTGTGGAGCGGGACGCGGCCCTCGTGGTAACGCTCAACACGGGACATCTCAGCGCCGCCGAGACGGCCGGAGCACTGAATCTTGATGCCCTTGACCTGCGGCTGGCGCATAGCGGACTGGATAGCCTTGCGCATCGCGCGGCGGAAAGCCACACGGTTGACCAGCTGCTCAGCCACGTTCTGGGCGACCAGAGCGGCGTTGGCGTCGACGTTCTTGACCTCGAGGATGTTGAGGGCGACCATCTTGCCGGTGAGCTTCTCCAGCTCGCGGCGGATGCGGTCAGCCTCAGCACCGCGGCGGCCGATCACGATGCCCGGACGTGCCGTGTGGATGTCCACGCGGACGCGGTCGCGGGTACGCTCGATGACGATGTCAGCGATGCCGGCGCGCTGCAGGTTCTTGTTCAGGTACTCGCGGATCTTGATGTCCTCGGAGACGTAATCCGCGTAGGACTTGTCGGCGTACCAGTGGGACTTCCAGTTAGAAGTGATGCCCAGCCGGAGGCCGTGCGGGTGGATTTTCTGACCCATTGTTTAAGCCTCCTTCTGGCTCTCGACTACCACGGTGATGTGGCAGGTGCGCTTACGGATCTGGAAGGCGCGGCCCTGGGCGCGCGGCTGGTAGCGGCGCATCGTCGGACCTTCGTTGGCGTATGCCTCGGAGATGACCAGCGTGCGCGGGTCAAGACCGAAGTTGTTCTCGGCGTTCGCAGCAGCGGACGCGACGACCTTGGCCACCTGGGTGGACACGGACTGCGGCGCGTACTTCAGGATCGCCAGGGCTTCGGACACGGACTTGCCGCGGACGAGGTCGAGAACACGGTTCGCCTTCATCTGGGAAGTGCGCACGTACTTCGCGGTTGCGTGTGCGGAAGTGATCGTTTCACTCATCGCTTATCGACGCCCCTTCTCTTCCTTGACGTGACCCTTGAAGGTCTTGGTCGGTGCGAACTCACCGAGCTTGTGGCCGACCATGGACTCGTCGATGAACACCGGCACGTGCTTGCGGCCGTCGTGGACGGCGAAGGTGTGGCCGATGAAATCGGGGAGAATGGTCGAACGGCGGGACCAGGTCTTGATGACCTGCTTGGTGCCAGCCTCGTTCTGTGCGTCCACCTTGTTGAGGAGGTGTTCGTCGACGAACGGGCCTTTCTTCAGGCTGCGTGGCATGTGAATTTACCTCCTCTTAGCGCTTCTTGTTCGGGCGGCGGCGACGCACGATCATGTTGTTGGAATAACGGTTCGGGTTGCGGGTGCGACCTTCCTTCTGGCCCCACGGGGAAACCGGGTGGCGACCACCGGAGGTCTTGCCCTCGCCACCACCGTGCGGGTGGTCGACCGGGTTCATGACAACACCGCGGACAGTGGGCCTCCAGCCCTTCCAGCGCATACGGCCGGCCTTGCCCCAACGGATGTTGATCTGGTCAGCGTTGCCGACCTCACCGACGGTCGCGCGGCAGCGGATGTCCACGCGGCGGATCTCGGAGGACGGCATACGCAGAACTGCGTAGGAGCCTTCCTTACCGAGCAGCTGAATGGACGCGCCAGCGGAACGAGCCAGCTTCGCACCTGCGCCCGGCTTGAGCTCCACAGCGTGGATGGTCGTACCGGTCGGGATGTTGCGCAGCGGCAGGTTGTTGCCGACCTTGATGTCGGCGTTAGCGCCAGCCTCGATAACCGTACCCTGGGTCAGGCCCTTCGGTGCGATGATGTAGCGCTTCTCGCCGTCTGCGTAGTGCAGCAGCGCGATGTTGGCGGTGCGGTTCGGGTCGTACTCGATGTGAGCGACCTTTGCCGGGACGCCGTCCTTGTCGGAGCGGCGGAAGTCGATCACGCGCCACTGGCGCTTGTGGCCGCCACCGCGGTGACGGGTAGTGATGTGACCGTGGGAGTTACGGCCACCGGTCTTCGGGAGCGGTCGCACCAGGGACTTTTCCGGGGTCGAGCGAGTGATCTCGTCGAACTCGGAAACGGAGCTGTTGCGGCGACCCGGGGTTGTCGGCTTGTACTTACGAATAGCCATAGTGTTTCCTTTTCTGCTCGAACTCTTTTTGGTGCGGAGCCGTTAGGCGACGCCGCCAAAAATGTCGATGGAGTCGCTGCCCTCGCGGAGGGTGACATACGCGCGCTTGGTGTCCTTCCGCTTGCCCCAACCGGTGCGGGAGCGCTTGCGCTTGCCCTCGCGGTTGACGGTGTTCACGGAAGCGACCTTCACGCCGAAGATGTCCTCCACGGCAATCTTGATCTGGGTCTTGTTCGCGTTCGGGTTGACGTAGAACGTGTAGGTGTTCTGCTCCATCAGCGCGTAGGTCTTCTCGGAGACGACCGGGGCGATGATGATGTCGCGCGAGTTAGCGGTCTTAGCCATTAGTTCTCCTCGCTTTCAGCAGCTGCGACCACGGTGGAGCCGGAGGCTTCAGTGGTTGCGGCGTTGGCGCGGTTGACGAAGTCGTGCAGAGCCTCGACAGAGAAGACGACATCGTCGGCGTTGAGCACGTCGTATGCGTTCAGCTGACCCGGCTCGAGGATGGTGACGCCCGGCAGGTTCCGTGCGGAAAGACGGGAGTTAGCGTCCTCGCGGCCGATGACCAGCAGCACCGACTTGCGGTCGGTCAGGCGCTCGATGAAAGCGCGTGCGGACTTCGTCGACGGGGTCTGGCCAGGGACGAGCTCCTCGACCACGTGGATGCGGTCGTTCTGAGCGCGGTTGGTCAGGGCACCGGCGAGAGCGGCCTTGATCATCTTCTTCGGGGTGCGCTGCGCGTAGGAACGCGGCTGCGGACCGTGGACGGTGCCACCACCAGTGAAGTGCGGAGCACGGATCGAACCCTGACGGGCGCGGCCGGTGCCCTTCTGGCGGAACGGCTTCTTGCCACCGCCGGCGACCATGCCACGAGTCTTCGTGGCGTGGGTGCCCTGGCGCTTAGCAGCAAGCTGCGCGATGACGACCTGGTGCATCAGCGGAACGGATGCCTCACGGTCGAAGAATTCAGCCGGGAGCTCGACGGAACCCTTGGTGGCTCCGTCAGCGGTGTGGACATCGAGTGTCAGTGTCATGCGTGAGCACCGCCCTTCACTGCGGTCTTGACGGTGACGAGGCTGCCCTTAGCACCCGGGATAGCACCCTTGATGAGGAGCAGGTTGGAGTCGCCGTCGATCCTTTGAATCTTGAGGTTCTGGGTGGTCACACGGTTGCCGCCCATGCGGCCAGCCATGCGGGTGCCCTTGAACACGCGGCCCGGGGTGGCGCAGCCACCGATGGAGCCGACGCGGCGGTGCGAAGCCTGGTTACCGTGAGCGGCACCCTGGCCTGCGAAGCCGTGACGCTTCATGGCACCTGCGTAGCCCTTGCCCTTGGTGGTGCCGGCAACGTCGACGAAGGTGTCATCCTCGAAGATATTGACGGTCACTTCTTGGCCGAGCTCGTAAGCAGAGGTGTCGTCCATGCGGATCTCTGCCACGTGGCGGCGCGGGTTCTGGCCGGCCTTCTTGTAGTGGCCTGCCTGAGGCTTCTTTGCCTTACGGGGATCGATTTCGCCGTAGGCGATCTGGATGGCGGAGTAGCCATCGGTCTCTTCAGTGCGGATCTGGGTAACAACGCACGGCCCAGCCTCGACGACGGTGACCGGAATGACTCGGTTCTCCTCGTCGAAGATCTGGGTCATACCGAGCTTGCGGCCCAGAATGCCCTTGATCTGGTTAGTCATATGTCTTGTTCTCCCTACTGGATGTTCACGTCAACGCTCGCGGGGAGGTCGATGCGCATAAGGGCATCAACCGTCTTCGGCGTCGGGTCGAGGATGTCGATGAGGCGCTTGTGGGTGCGCATCTCGAAGTGCTCGCGCGAGTCCTTGTACTTGTGGGGAGAACGAATAACGGCGTACACGTTCTTTTCAGTGGGCAACGGCACCGGTCCGACGACGCGGGCACCCGTGCGGGTGACCGTCTCAACGATCTTCTTCGCAGATGCGTCGATCGCTTCGTGGTCGTAGGCCTTGAGCCGAATGCGGATCTTCTGTCCCGCCACGTTAACCTCTTCCTCGCTTCCCACGTTCTGTGTCTTGCTCGCGCTCGCCACAAAAGAGGTGGGATTGATAGCTTTCAGTTTCTCTATAACGTTGTCCGGTTTGGGGCCGGCGCCAACGCCAGTGTCTGTTCAAACGAATGACTGCCATGACAATCGGCGGAAGGTGCGCACGCGCCTAAACAGCGCATGTTCAGTGCTTCCGCTGGGATGAGATCCCCATCGTCAGGCTCGGAAGGGGTTTCATAAAGCATGATCGCCTATCGGCGACCACACCCACGTGGCCCTTACGTACTGCCGCTGTTTATTTGCCATGCCCCTTCTCCGGTCCCCGGTCTCGAGAGTGCCTACTCAGGGTGGTGGCCTGTGCTCGATCGCAGGTCCTTCGTCGATAAGCATGACGCTCATCGTGCAAAGGTGTCATGTTCGCCTTACCAGCAGCGCTTATGCGCCGTGTTAAAGCAACCCAGGTATTCAAACACACTGGTCGTCGAAAAGGCAAATAGTCTCAAAATGGTGTTATTTCCGCTCGTGCATGGCCGGACCGGAATTTTACACATACGATGGGCTGGTGTTACGTCGGTATGTCTCACCGGCGCAGACACCACACGATAAAAACTTCCTGAAAGGATTGTCATGGCTGACAACAACGAGAACACCCCGAACACTCCGGCAACCGGCGGCTCCACCACCCCGGAGGCTCAGGCACAGCCGCGCAACGAGGTTCTTGAGACCGAGCACGGCACCACCGTCATCGATGACAACGTCGTGGGCAAGATCGCCGGCATCGCTGCCCGCGAGGTCTCCGGTGTGCACAACCTGGGTGGCGGCGCTGCCCGCATGTGGGGTGCTGTGCGTGAGTCCCTGACTTCTTCCACCAATGTTCAGCAGGGCGTCAACGTCGCTGTCGAGAACGGCCACGCGAACGTCGCTGTCGCTGTCATCGCTGAGTACGGTGTCGCGATCCACGAGCTGGCTAACGCTATCCGCGAGAACATCACCATCGCGATCACCCGCATGACCGGCCTGATCGTCGACCGCGTCGACGTCACCGTCCACGACGTGAACCTGCCGGAAGAAGCTACCGAGACTGACCAGACCACCCAGTCCAACCAGCAGGCTCTGGACCAGTAAGAATGGCCGCATTCTCCGTCACCCAGGAAGTCGCGGAAACCATCCGTGACGCGGCGTTGTCAGTCGACGGTGTGGCGGGAGTGTCCGGCGGCCGCATGGGGCAAGCGTTCCTGCGGGTCAGCGGCGCGATGATCGAAGGCATTCAGCTTATCGACGACAGCGTCCCCCACCTCGCCCTGCACCTCACCTACGACCTGTCCTCCCGCCGCCAGATCCCCGCGATCGTGACTGATGTCCGCACGGCGGTAACGTCCCTGCCCGTCTTCGCGGACATGGACGCCGATCCGCGCATCGACGTCGTTTTCGATGACGCTGCGTAAAGAACCGCGCGAACAACCGCGTAATCAACAACGCACAAGAAATGTGGAATACACATGAACATTTTCTCTAACAAGACCGTCCTCGGTGCCGTCATCGGTATCGTTCTGGCGTTCGCTCTGATCTTCGGAGGCTGGCTCGGGTTCTTCTTCACGCTCCTGTTCGGCGCCATCGGCGGCGTCGTCGGCGCGCAGCTGGAGGGCCGCATCGACCTGGCTGAACTCGTCAGCACCACCTCCGGGCGGGGTCGTGGGTAATGGATCCAGCCGCGTACCGCATTAGCGAAAAAACCGTCCAGCGGATCGGCGAAGTCGCCGTGCTGACGGTCCCGGGTGTCCGCGCCATCGACGCGAAGCTCGCTGGCCTGGCTGGCCGTAGCTTCCCGCGCGTGAACGCCCAGATCGACAGGCCTGGGGGCTCCGTGATCCTCGACGTCGAGATCGTCAGCTCCTACCCCGCCCCCGTCGGTGCGATCACCGACGAGGTCCGCGAGACCATCGGCTCCCACGTGGAAACGTTGACGGGACTTGCCGTCCAGAAGGTCAACATCGTCGTCGTGGACGCCGAATCCATGGCGCTGGGCCAGCGCGTGACCCGCAACGACCTGCTGCACCACCCGACGGGCATCGCGCCCGCCACGATCCGCGTCGCCAGGTCGAAGGTCTTCTCGCCGCAGGTGAAAGCACCGGTCAGGCTCGCCGACATCGTCGTCGACGACTCGACCTACAACCAGCTGACCTCGGTCCACACCCCGGACCCGATGCAGATCCGCCACATCTCCGCACCGCTCCCGCCGCACCCGCAACCGGTTCAAGCACCGGAGCCACGTCGCGTGACGACTGTGGAAGCCCCAGAACCGGTCCGCCCCGTTTCTCCGGAGCGTCCGGATCCAGCACCGCTGCGCGCGGTCGGCGTCGAAAAGCAGACGCGCCCGCGCCACGTGAGCGCACCTGCCCCGGCGCCGCTGCGCACGATCGACGTGAACCGCATTGCGCCCCGCGTTCCCGCGGAGCGCCCCGCACCCACACCACTGCGTCTTGTCGAAGTCGCACGCCCGTCTCAGCTCACTCCGGTGTCACTGCCGGCGCAGCGCCCGCTGACGCAGATCGAGGTGCGGAGGCCGCACCATGTGGACGTCGTCAAGCCAATGCCCGAACCGCTCCGCGCGATCACCGTTCCGCGCCTGGACGTCGTGAGTCCGCAGCTGCCTCCGCAGCGCCCGCTCGATGAGATCACCATCGACCCGGACCGGGCAGACGACGACGCCCTCGAAAAGCCCATCGGCAACTCCACGCAAACCGTGCGAATCCGCCCCGACAAGGAGGTGCAGCGACCGTGACCCGCCCCACCCACGAATTCACCGGCCCACGTTCTGGCGCCGAACCCAAAGGCAACCCGTCGGTCCGGTGGCTCACCATCCTCCTCGGACTGGTGCTGCTCGCCCTCTCCGGCGTCATCGGGCGCGACCTGTGGTACCGCTACCAAGAAAACGATCCGCAGAACTCCTGGGTGCGCCCCGTCCTCGAGTGGCTCGGCACCGCAGCCGTGAACCCGGTCGGCGTCGCCGTCGGCATCGTCGTCGCGCTCGTCGGCCTCTGGCTGATCATCGCCGCGTTGAAGCCGCGTCCGCGCCGCTACGTGCGCGTCGACTCTGCCTCCTCCATCTGGATGCGCCCCGTCGACGTCGCCCGCAAGGCCACCGCGTCGGCGCGCAACGAGCTCGGCCGCGCCAATATCGCGTCCCGCGCCACGCGCAAAAAGCTCACCGTCGACGTTGAAGACGACGGCTCAGCCGATCTCGACCACCGCCTCACCGACGTCCTCGGCAGCGAAATGCAGCGCCTCGCGCAGACCCCGCAAGTCCGCGTCAACATTCACCGCCCAACCCAAGCGAAGGAGCTGGCATGACACGCACACTGGCATTCTTCGACCGGCTGATCATCTTCCTGCTCGGTCTGCTCCTGCTCGCCGGCGGACTCATTCCAGCCGCGCTGTACTGGGATATCCCCTACGTCTCCGAGTTCGTGCGCGGCATCAACCGCTCGCTGCTCACTGACGTGCCCGGCATGAACTGGTACACGGTGGCGCTCGTGGCCACGATGATCGGTGCGATCATTCTCGGCTTGTGGATGATCATGCCGAATATCCGCAACCGCGGGTTCAGCAACCGATTCATCGGCACCGCGGCGTTGGACTTGGGCGACACCCGCGTCAATGTGGCGCGTGTTGCGCAGGCAGCATGCAACCACGCGGAGCGCTCTGAGATTGTGAAGCAGGCGAAGCAGTCCGTCGCCTACGTCGGCGACCGTCCGACCGCCACGTTCACCGTCACCGCCAACCCGGATTACGACCTGGAGACCGTCGTGTCGTTCGTCGAAGCGATCGACGCGGACTTCCGCGATGCGGTCGACACGATGGACATCGACACGGTGTTCAAGCTGCACCTCGACAAGGTCGCCGCTTAGCTCTCCACGAGCAGGAGCTTGACTACCTCCGCCATGGTCACTGCTTCTCCACCCGCGGTCTCGTAGACGAAATTCTCTCCCATACGACAACGCACGACCTGGCTCCAGGCGTGCGTTGTTTTCGCCACCGTGCGTTTGTCGACCTGCCAGAGGTGCAGCCGCTGCGTAATCAGCATCCGAACGCCGCCGGCGAGGAGGACGAGCCAGACGGAATTGCCGATCTCGTCGCGCGCCAGGCCGTCGATGCTGGTTGCGGCTGGGGTGTCCTGTCCGCTGCCAGTGCCAGAGCCAGTGCCGGTGACACTACCGGTGGTGGTGCTATCAATGCGGGAAATCAGCGCCACCACCCCCAGGCGATGCTCCACGCCTTCGCTGTCTGCGATCGTGAGCATCTGTCCGGGCCCCGTCGGGCGAACCGAGTCGTACTGCCACACGCTCGGCTGACGGTCACGATCCCCAAGAGAGCGCACCACGACATCCCCGGCCGCAGTCAGCGTGACACGATGCGCGGGAGAGACAGTCTCTACCAGCACATCGTCTGACACGCGTCCATCCTGGGCGCGGGGAAGGTCGGAGGGGTGGGCGAAGGATTCGTCGATAAGCAATTGCTCGAGTTCCTCGTCCGTCGTGCCCCAGCCCGCGCCGCGGTTGGCCAAGATGCCGAAGAGGGTCGCCAACGGTAAATCCGGCTGTCCCTCCCACGTTCGGCGAAGCTGATCGAGAACACGCGGGATACGAGCGGGGTCATGCACATTGCCCAGCTTACGCGGGGTCGCAAACGATAAAATTAAGGCATGTGGCCAGTAGCGCTCGACGTCGATACGTCCCTGCTTCGCCTCGCGCCCTGCGACTTTGCTGAAGGCTCACCCGTCACCCTCCTCGAAGCGCAATACGTGCGCGACAACGCCGACGCGTGCGGAGTGCGCGTCGCGTACTGTCTCAGCGACGGCACCACCAACTACGCCTGGGAACCCCACCTGCAACTCGAGCCCGTCGACATCCCGCTACGTGGCCCCATCGCGCATAACGCTCCGGCTGAATTCAGCGTCCCTGGCTGTCGATCTCATGCCCGACGGAGCCGACTGCACGCGTGGCGACGATCCTGGTGCCGTCGTCGACAGCCACGGTCGCCTTCACGCTGTGCAGCGCACAGACGGGCCCCTCCCCGTCGAAATTCGCTTTACCCCTCCCTTTCCCGCGGTCAGCCAACTGCCGAGTCGTGGAAGCAGAACTATTGCGTGGAGTCTCACCGTTGGTGAAGATCACGTTATGAACGGGACCGTCACGCTCTCGCCAGGCAACACCGGGACCGACATGACCTGGTCCGTTGATAAATCGTGGAGCGGTGTCAAGCAACGAGGCGCAGCCTGGGTGCTTACTCGATTGATCCCGTTTCTCACACGGTGGCCCCGCCACTACTCGTGGAGCGGCGCTATGCACGCCGACGGATCCATCACCGGATCGTGGATCAACGCGAAGCCGAAAACCTAGTGGCAATTGCAGCGCGGGTAAACGCCTCAACCTGCAAAGTGCAAAATGAAAGCACCCGGATGGCGAGTGTGCGGTATTTGAGAGCAATCTCAAGAAGGGTGGAGGATGCCCACTCATGGCCGGAGTGCTGCCACTGATTCTAGCTCAAGAGTTTCAGAACTTCTTCGGTGTGGAATGGGTCGAGGGTGTGGGAAGAGTCGGTCGGTTCGTCGAGAAGCGTTCCGCCCGCAAGTCGAATATAGGTGGCGATGCTCATCGTGGCATTGCCCCGCACGTTGTCGAGCAAGACCTGCGTTTCCGTTCGTGTGGTTTCGGTGTTGATCGGCGCGTTCGCGTGCACTTTGGTGTTCCAGTCCACCCACACGAGCTCGCGGCGCTCCAGGTCGATGACGGCGACCGTGGCGTAGTTCGACTTTGCAGTCAGGTCGATCCGCGCGATCACCTCGCTGGCTTCGAAGTCCTCCCCCGCCGAGATGGTCCTGTTTGTCATGACACCGATCTGGGCCTCGGGGACCGTGTCGAAAGGCCCACCCGAATACGCATACCCAAGGAGTACGAGATAGCGGTAGCCTGCGGCTTTCGTAGCCTCGATGTCCAGCTGGATGTACTCTGCGGCCCCGTTCGGCGCGGATGTCAGATCACCGGAATGAAACGCTCCCGTCTCTTCGTCGCGAAGGTATGTGTACGAAATATGGCGTTCTTTCTTCCCGTCTTCGCTGGCGAAATACGCCGTCAAATCGAGGTCGACGGACCGTTCCGGCTTATTGCGCCAATGCAGGAAGAAGCGCATGTAGCGGTTATCCCCGAGCGCGATACGGCTGCCGCGGCCCGCTGTCCGTGTGCCGCTCGACGCGCTGCGCAGACCTAACGGGATAGCCAGGCGTTGGGAGGCGAAGGGGAACGGTTCGTCGAAGAAGAAGGATCTTCCCGCAAGGCGCCCGGACAGCCCGTATTCCACCGCGGCGACGATATCGCTGTAGTCCTGGTCCAGGGAAAGCGTGTTCAGGATGAATGACGTGCCACTTCCGGCCCGTCTCGGCAGAACGACGCGGTAGGGCATGGTTTGCATGCGCTCCGAGTTGAAGAAATTCCACATCTGCACGAGCACACGAGGCGCCACTTGTGGGGCAATTGCTCGGAACGCCTGGACGATAGCGTTCCGGTGTTGTGGGAAATGCCGTACGAGAGCGTGAAGGCGGCGAGCGAAATCGCCGGGATTCTCCGCGAGCAGCGGGAGCAGCGCATCGATATCGCCTGCGGCGACAAGCTGCTCAATGCGGTGTTCGCGCGCTGGGCCGATATCGATGCCGTTGCCGTGGACGAGGTCGCGCATAGCGTTCGTTCGCTCCGCCCACCGGTATTCCTGGGGGTGCAGGGCGCGAAACAGTCGCTTCCACCGCTCTATGTTCCGCTGCACGTCGTGGAGGTGCTCAGTCCATTCACCCCGCTGCAGCACATCCTCCAATGCCGCCATGACGCGGCGGCGGTCTGCCCGACGGAGGCGGAACCGGGTGTTCTCCCCGAGGCTGCGCGACCCACCGCTTAACTCGCTGGCGAGGCGGAGGACATCCGTTGGTGTTTTCAGAAACGGTGTCCAGTCGTGGCCGCCAGCCCGGATCGCCGCGAGAAAAGCTAGGTTTTCGCGGATGGGCACGTCAACGGCTGCGGGCACGAATGGGCTCAAGGTGCGCACATCCGCCGCATCGACGTCTGAATACGGCTGGGAGGATGCAACGAGCGCTTCGCTTATCGACGCAATGTCCGCCCCGTTCCCTGTCCACACCGGACGCAACGTGCGCACCTGCAGAGGTTCTCGTTGCATCACCTCCGCGGGCGGGCGAGGTGGCAACCATTGGTAGCCGGCGGAGCCGTAGACGTAATGCAATACGGCGGAGAGCATCAACTCATCGTCGGACAATTCTGGAACGGTTGCCCTGAAGTCGGGGTGCAGCGTCGTTTTCTTGGCCTTGCTCTGACCGGTGATCTCATTTGCTGCAGCGACCACATCGCGCAGCGATTGGGGGTCTGCCGCCGCCAATGCGTCGACATCCTCGTCCTCGACCCGGTACCCGAGTAACGCTAGCTCGTACAGGCAAGTGTGAACCTGGTCCGGAGATGAAGACCCCGGCACAACATGGAGCAGGTTGCGTCGGCGGAGCGCTATCTCAGCTAGCCGTGGCCGGGCATCTGCGGAAACTTCTATGGCGACGGGGTCAAACGGCGGTTGCGTCATGCCACACGATTTTAGATCTCTGGGCGTTGAAGCTCCTGCCAACAAAATAAAAAAGCCGCACCTCACAGAGGAGGTGCGGCTGATCTAGGAAGCTAGTCGGAGACTAGTCCAGGATCTTGGTGACGCGGCCAGCGCCGACGGTGCGGGAGCCCTCGCGGATAGCGAAGCGCAGGCCCTCGTCCATAGCGACCGGCTGGATGAGCTCGACAGTCATGTCGACGTTGTCGCCCGGCATGACCATCTCGGTGCCCTCCGGCAGCTTCACAACACCGGTGACGTCGGTGGTGCGGAAGTAGAACTGCGGACGGTAGTTGTCGAAGAACGGGGTGTGGCGGCCGCCCTCGTCCTTGGACAGGACGTAGACGGAACCCTCGAACTTGGTGTGCGGGGTGTAAGCGCCCGGTGCGATGATGACCTGGCCACGCTCGACGTCCTCACGCTTGAGACCACGGAGCAGCAGAGCGGCGTTGTCGCCAGCCTCAGCGGTGTCGAGAAGCTTGTTGAACATCTCGATGGAGGTGACGGTGGTCTTCTGGGACTTCTCGCGGATACCGATGATCTCGACCTCGTCGTTGAGGTTCAGGACACCACGCTCGACACGGCCGGTAACAACGGTACCGCGGCCGGAAATGGTGAAGATGTCCTCGATCGGCATCAGGAACGGCTTGTCGGTCTCGCGCTCCGGATCCGGAATGGAGTCGTCGCAAGCCTGCATGAGGTCCACGACGGACTGGACCCACTTCTCGTCGCCCTCGAGAGCCTTCAGAGCGGAGATGTGGACGATCGGAGCTTCCTCGTCGTAGTCCTGCTCTGCGAGCATTTCGCGGATCTCCATCTCGACGAGCTCGATGATCTCTTCGTCGTCGACCATGTCGCACTTGTTCAGTGCAACGAGGATGTACGGGACGCCGACCTGGCGGGCGAGCAGCACGTGCTCGCGGGTCTGCGGCATCGGGCCGTCGGTAGCAGCAACCACGAGGATCGCGCCGTCCATCTGAGCAGCACCGGTAATCATGTTCTTGATGTAGTCGGCGTGGCCCGGGGCGTCAACGTGAGCGTAGTGGCGCTTCGGGGTGTTGTACTCCACGTGGGAGATGTTGATGGTAATGCCGCGCTCGCGCTCCTCCGGAGCCTTATCGATCGAGTCGAAAGCGAAAGCCTTGTTCTCCTCCGGGTACTGGTCAGCCAGCACCTTCGTGATAGCGGCGGTGGTGGTGGTCTTGCCGTGGTCGACGTGACCGATGGTGCCGATGTTCACGTGCGGCTTAGAGCGCTCGAACTTTTCCTTTGCCACTGTTTGTCCTCCTGGACGTGCATGTGACTACGACTCTCGCAGCCACGTGGATTTACTTCTGCCTTGCTTTCATTTCCTAGCACGCGGTCCACCGTGTCCCACCTTCGGGGGGTGGTTTACCGGTGCGTCGGGCATGGAAACAATGGCCATTTCACAATGTGCCAGTTACATGATCCTAGATTTGTTAACGCCGTTTTTCAAACCATGACGGGGAGGGTTTCAGGCCCCTCCTCATGGTCTTTCGGGCGACCCACGTGGCGTGGACCCACCTAGTGGTAACGGCCGGCTCAAAGTCTCACTTGGTGAGGCTCTCAGCTCGACCGCTACCGCGGCGCCGTGCGCTCCCCTAGTGGCACGGAGGGTCTAGGGGAGCACCGTGAGGCTTCGCGTTTTAGGCGTTGCCGTTGCGCTCGTCGATGATCTCCTGAGCGATGCTGCTCGGGACCTCGGCGTAGGAGTCGAACACCATGGTGAAGTTCGCGCGGCCCGCGGTCGAGGAACGGAGGTCACCGATGTAGCCGAACATCTCGGAAAGCGGGACCTTTGCCTTGACGACCTTGGCGCCGGAGCGGTCCTCCATGGAGTAGACCTGGCCACGGCGGGAGCTGATGTCACCGTTGACGGTGCCCATGTACTCCTCGGGGGTGACGACCTCGACGGCCATCATCGGCTCGAGCAGAACCGGCTTCGCCTTAGCGACGGCTTCCTTGAGCACCTGGGAACCTGCCAGCTTGAACGCCATCTCGGAGGAGTCGACGTCGTGGTAGGCACCGTCCTCGAGGGTGGCCTTGATGTTGACCAGCGGGTAGCCGGCGAGGAAGCCGTACTGCATTGCGTCCTGGATACCAGCGTCGACGGACGGGATGTATTCCTTCGGGACGCGGCCACCGGTGACGGCGTTCTCGAACTTGTAGGTTGCGGACTCGCCCTCTTCCAGGGTCTCCGGGTCCGGCTCGTACGGCTCGACGGTGACGATGACCTTCGCGAACTGACCGGAACCACCGGTCTGCTTCTTGTGGGTGTAGTCGAGGGACTCGACCTTCTTGCGGATGGTCTCGCGGTAGGCGACCTGCGGGGAACCGATGTTCGCCTCGACCTTGAACTCGCGCTTCATGCGGTCGACGAGGACGTCGAGGTGGAGCTCACCCATGCCGCCGATGACGGTCTGGCCGGACTCTTCGTCGAGCTTGACGGTGAAGGTCGGGTCCTCTTCAGCGAGCTTCTGGATGGCAGTGCCGAGCTTCTCCTGGTCAGCCTTGGTCTTCGGCTCGATGGCGACCTGGATCACCGGGTCCGGGAAGTCCATGGACTCCAGGATGATCGGGTGGTCCGGGTTGCAGAGGGTGTCACCGGTGGTGGCCTCCTTCAGACCGATGAACGCGTAGATATTGCCGGCATCGGCGTGCTCGACCGGGTTCTCCTTGTTCGCGTGCATCTGGAAGAGCTTGCCCACGCGCTCCTTCTTGTTCTTCGTGGAGTTGAGCATCTGCTCGCCCGGGATTGCCTGGCCGGAGTAGACGCGCACGTAGGTGAGCTTGCCGAAGAACGGGTGCACAGCGATCTTGAACGCCAGTGCGGAGAACGGCTCCTCGACGGACGGCTTACGGGTCATGGGCTCGTCGGAGTCCATGGCGGTGCCGTGAACCTCGCCGATGTCCAGCGGGCTCGGGAGGAAGTCGACGACAGCGTCGAGCAGCGGCTGGACGCCCTTGTTGCGGTAAGCGGTACCGCAGTAGACCGGGTAGATCTCCGAGTCGACCGTCATCTTGCGGATGGCGCCCTTGATCTCGTCGATGGTCAGCTCTTCGCCGCCGAAGTACTTCTCCATGAGCTCTTCGTCGGATTCAGCGACGGTCTCGAGCAGCTTCTCGCGGTACTCCTCCGCCTTCTCCTGGAGGTCAGCCGGGATCTCCTCGATGGTCGGCTCAGCGCCGATTTCGACCTTGCCGCGCCAAGTGATGGCCTTCATCTGCAGCAGGTCGACGACGCCGTCGAAGTCGTCCTCGGCGCCGATCGGGAGCTGCATGACCAACGGCTTCGCACCGAGGCGATCCACGATGGTCTGCACGGTGTAGTAGAAGTCCGCACCGAGCTTGTCCATCTTGTTGACGAAGCAGATACGCGGAACGTCGTACTTCGCGGCCTGGCGCCACACCTGCTCGGACTGCGGCTCAACGCCTTCCTTGCCGTCGAAGACGGCGACAGCGCCGTCGAGGACGCGCAGCGAACGCTCCACCTCAACGGTGAAGTCCACGTGGCCCGGGGTGTCGATGATGTTGATCTGGTTGTTGTTCCAGAAACAGGTCACGGCAGCGGACGTAATGGTGATGCCGCGCTCTTTCTCCTGCTCCATCCAGTCGGTGGTCGCGCCACCGTCGTGGGTCTCGCCGACCTTGCGGTTCAGACCGGTGTAGAAGAGGATGCGCTCGGTCGTGGTCGTCTTACCGGCATCGATGTGGGCCATGATGCCGATGTTGCGGACCTTGTTCAGGTCCTTAAGCACTTCTTGTGCCACGTTGTGTACCCCAACTCGTTTGTCGTCGACGCCCATTAGCCGTATCCCCCGTTTTTCACGGGGCGGCCGAAGACGCCTTGGCGGATATTTTCCTTGGTCGATTCTGCCACTTTATCGCTGATCTGGCATTACGAAGTCTTTGAAACTTCGTGCCAGTATCCGGCGGGGCAACCAAAGAACACCCCCGCCGGGTACGTTGCAGCGGGGAACTACCAGCGGTAGTGGGCGAAGGCGCGGTTTGCCTCTGCCATCTTGTGGGTGTCCTCGCGGCGCTTCACGGATGCGCCGAGACCGTTGGATGCGTCCAGGATCTCGTTGGCGAGGCGCTCGGTCATAGAGTTCTCGCGGCGCTGGCGGGTGAAGGTCACCATCCAACGGAGGGCGAGGGTGGTGGAGCGGCCCGGACGGACCTCAACCGGGACCTGGTAGGTCGCACCGCCGACGCGGCGGGAGCGGACCTCGAGGTCCGGGCGGATGTTGCCCAGTGCCTTCTCGAGGGTGCCGACCGGGTCGGTGCCGGTCTTCTCGCGGCACATCTCGAGCGCGCCGTAGACGATGCGCTGTGCGGTGGACTTCTTGCCGTCCTGGAGGATCTTGTTGATCAGCTGGGTGACCAGCTCGGATTCGTAAACCGGGTCCTTGACAACGGGACGCTTCGGAGCTTGCTGCTTACGCATTGTTCTTTACTGTCCCTTCTTCGCGCCGTAACGGGAGCGAGCCTGCTTGCGGTCCTTGACGCCCTGGGTATCCAGTGCGCCACGGATGATCTTGTAGCGAACACCCGGGAGGTCCTTCACACGGCCGCCGCGGACGAGGACCATGGAGTGCTCCTGGAGGTTGTGGCCTTCGCCCGGAATGTAGGCGGAGACCTCGATGCCGGAGGTCAGGCGGACACGCGCGACCTTACGGAGAGCAGAGTTCGGCTTCTTCGGGGTGGTGGTGTACACGCGGGTGCACACGCCGCGGCGCTGCGGGGAGCCCTTCAGCGCAGCAGTCGCCACCTTCTTGCTTTTGTCGTGACGGCCCTTGCGGACCAGCTGCTGGATAGTTGGCATACCAACTCTTTCTTGTTCGGGGGTCGCACTCCCCTGGGCTGAAAAGGTGGTCAAACATGCAAAAATGGGGGCTCTTCTTCGGGGCCCTGCCGTTTTCACATGAACTCACCTTCGCTGCCCCGGAGGGTGCGTGGAGTTCAATGGTTTCCCTACCCCGGCACGCGGGGCGGAATCGGTAGAGAAATTACACGCCGCGCCATCGCAAAAGCAAATCGGACCTCGGCAATGACCGCCGCGCCGTGAACGTGCCAATCATCGTATGCAGGGAGAATTGCGCAGCCAGTTGGTATATTTAGGACATGTCGTCCGAGATTGAACGCTCAGAAGCACAGCTGCCGCGTAAGCGCGCGAGTTCAGCTGCCCGCCAGGCCACGGCCAATCTGCTCACTGAGGCTCTGGCTGACGGCCAGATCGACATCACGGAATTTGACGAACGCACCGCCCAGGTTTGGCAGGCCACATATGCCGACGAACTGGAACATTTGACCGCCGACGTGGAGGTCCCCGACAGCAAGAAGCCGGATTCGCAGGTGACTGCGACTCCGCGCACTCAGCCAACCATGGAAATTGTCCCGCACCAGGGCGGTTCGGCTTTCTCCTTCGCAGTAATGGGCGGCTCGACGAGCAAAGGGTCGTGGCACATCGCACGCCACCACACGTCACTCGCGATGATGGGCGGCAACTACCTCGACCTACGTGAAGCGACGCTCTCCTCGCACGAAACGGTGATCACCGCCGTCGCATTGATGGGCGGCATCGACATCGTCGTGCCCGAAGATGTCCGGGTCATTAGTGAGGGCTTCGGAATCATGGGAGGATTCGGCGTCACGGACCACCCGTCGTGCACATTGCGTATCGACGACATCCCAGCAAGCGCCCCCATCGTCCGAGTCCGCGGGCTGGGTCTGATGGGTGGAGTAGGCATTACCCGCGCGGCGCGAGGAGCACGCGTCTGATAGCGCCGGATTCTCTCCGTGAGGGCTAGTCCTCTCGGTGCCGGGCGATGACGGCGTCCCAGGGGCCGGCCCAGCCGTCGTCACGCGATTCGGCGGCGATGGGTTCGATCTCCCCGTCGTTCCCCAACGCTTCGGTGAGGAAGAGGATGGCACTGCGCGCGGGGTGAGTGGGCACGGTGCCGGCCTTGCCGGAGTGGTTCGCGTCGAAATCGCTGCGCGCCGCACTTTCGAAGGCCAGTGCGCTGGTGGTGTACCACTGCATCAAGAGCATCGGGTCGATACCGTTTGCCCAGGACCACGGAATTTTCGCGCGCCCTTGGACAACGGCGAAGCAAATCATCGAGTTCCGTCCGAAGGTGAGGTGGCGCTCCCAGGCGTCGCCGTCGGTGTCGCCCGCGTACCGCCCCAAGTGCTTCTGCATGTTGTCTAGATGGGCGACGACGGCTCCGTTATCGGCACCGAGTACTGCGGTGACGGTTTCCGCCAGCAGGGCGAGGGCGGTGCGAGCGGTGTGGCCATCGGGCTCGGCGGTGCCGTCGATAAGCGGATGCTTTGCCGTGAGCTCGTCGATGATGCATGATTGCTCGTCGGGCGTGAACTCATTTTTGAAAAAGCCGGAGAGGTTGAATGCCCCGAAGTAGCCGCCGAACGGCCCGCTGTCTTCGCTGTTGCCGAGCTTCGGCGCGAGGCGGTTGATGCGGCGCGTCCAGTCGTCGTTGCGGTCGATCCAGCCTGCGCTGCGCGCGTCGAGCGCGATGCGGTACGCGAGCAGGGGGTCGTTGTTCTTCTCCGCGATGATCGCCATCTGACGGAAGCACGGGTGCTCCTCGCTGTAGGCGGAGCTGTCGTGCGCGCCTTTGATGCGCGTCTCTCGCGCCTCGAGCTGAAGTTTCGCAGCCTCCTGGAGGTTCCCCTTGCTGCTGGCTTCTTTCGCCTTCTTCTCCAGCGCGCCGGCTTTGCGGTACGCGCCGCGTTTGATGCGTTCGCGCTTGGCACGCAGAACGCGCGCTTCGATATTGACGTTATCTTGCGCGATCCGCAGCGTCATGTCGAGGGCGTGCGAGGCGTAGTTGCGTTGCCCGTAGAAGTAGTTCATGACGCGGATCTGCGCGTGGTGGAGGTCGATCAGTGCGTCGTCGTCGAGCTGGTCAGGTGCGGGAAGGTGCGCGTAACGCTCCATTAGCTTATCGATGATTTTTCCCTGCAGCTCCGGGTTCTTGCTCACCCAAATGAGCAAATCGGACAGGAAACTGACATCTATGGACCGCTCTGCTGGCGCACTGAGGATGCTTTGGCCGTGCCGGCTCTTTTGCCTGAAGACCTCGTCCAGAATCGTCCGGTCCATGTCGGTGAGTCCACCCCACCAGTCTTGGAGCCCGAAATAGTTGATCGAGTTCTGGTTGTCCGCCATAGCACCTCCTTAATCTGGCAATACCGTTTTAAAGACCCGGGAAGGGCACCACGTTCAGAAGGATGAGCAGTCCCAGCACGAAGATCATCAGCAGCACGACGCAGATCGCTGCCAGTATGACCAGCCCTGATTTGGACCCGCCCTGCTTGCCTTCCGCACCGGTGCGCACCTCGCTCCGCTGGCGCTGCTGCGCATCACCGTAGGGCTCACCGTACGCCTCGCCGTATGCCTCGCTGTCACGCGCCGTCGTCTGCGGAACCCGCCGCGGCTCCGGCGTGTCCTGAACACGCGAGCGCTCAGCCTCTGCGCCGCCCAGCGCCGGACGCTGCTCCGCGCGCTGTTCGTAGCTGCCGCCACCGTACGGGTTCGATTCGTAGCGCTGCTCCTCATTGCGCGCCGCCCCGCCCAGCTGCGTGCCGTACGGGGTCGACTCGTAGCGCTCCTGTTGCTGCGGTGTCTGCGGGGCCTGCGGCCGCGCCTGTGCTGTCGCTCCCCCAACGTCCGCGGCTGTGCTCCCGCCTGCCGGCGCAGTTGCCGACGCTGCGGCAGCCGGTGCCGCGCCAAGCGCAAATCCTGGCGTGGATGCACCCGGCGACTGTGCCTTGATCACTTCCGTTTGCGGCTCTGCTTGCGTCGGCTGCACTGGCTGCGCTGGCTGAACTTGCTGCGCTGCCTGTGCTGCCTGGTGTGGCTGCTCATGCGCCGGTTGCGGGGCGTCCGGCAGCGCCGCGAATGGCGCGACGTCGGTGAAGTCGTACTGGTTGGCTGCGGTGGGGTTTTCGCGGGTCATTTTCTCGTACCTCGTTTTCCTACAGGTCCTGAACGGGCACAACGCCCAGTGCATTGAGGTGAATATCTGCCACGTGCAGCGGTGCCGCAGTGGGGCAGAGCGGCGGATCGGGGATGAACGCCCAGGCCACGATTGCAATGAAGGCAATCAGCAGAGCAAGGCCGATGACTCCGAGGATTTTGCTCCAAATCCGGGAGCGCCGCTGCTCAGTCTCCTGCACCTTCTCATCGCGGGCGGCGGCGATGGTGTCCGCTTCATCCGTGCTCATCTGAGAAGGATTGGCCTGACCGGCCTGCTGGAACGGGCGCGGCCCACCGAACTGGTTCTGCCCGAAGCCGCCTGCGGGTTGCGCCGGTTGTGCCGGGTTCGCGGGGTTGGCGTGCTGCGGGAACTGCGGCGCATTACCACCGGGCCCGAAGCCTGGCTGCGCTCCTGGGTTCATGCCGTTCGTCATCGTTGCGGCCCTTCTTCTCGCGGCGCGGCCCCCTGATCGAATTTGTAGGGCGACGCGTACGGGTTGTCATTGTGCGGTTGCTGCTGCGGCTGGTACTGCGGGTACTGCTGACCCGGCACCTGCTGCTGGCCCGGCGCAGGTTGAGTCCCAGGCTGTGCCGAAGGCTGCTCGGTGGGGTGCAGTGCCGGCCACTGCTCCATCGAGGGCCGCGACTCGGCGGGCTGCGGCGCGGCTGGCTGCTGCTCAGGCTGTGCGACCGCGGGTTGCGCCGGCTGCTGCTCAGGCTGCGGCGCGTAGGGCTGCTGCTCAGGCTGGGCCGGAGCGGCAGGCTGGGCCGGGGCAGCAATTTGATCAGTAGCCGCAGGTTGCGTCGGCTGCTGCGGAGCCTCCGGGGCGGAGGCTGCGGGCGCGGCGGCGGCAGCGGCGGGGTCGGCGGACGTGGTGGTAGGGGTGGCGGCGGACGCGTCGGTGAGGCGGCGTTCCTCGCGGGCGAGCCAGCCTTGGTTGTGGTGGGTCATTGTTTTCCTCCCTCAAACAGGCCGTATTGGGCGAACATTTCGCGGATGGGGTCAAGGACGCGGAACGGGGCGATGCCCATGCGGGACACGCTGTCGCCTTCGGGCGAATCGCCGAGGGCGGAGACGGCGTGGCAGCTGTACGGTACGGGCTGGCCGGTGGGTGATTGGGTTTCGAGGAGATTGAGCATCTCCATGGCGCCGAGGGCGCTGAGCATGCTGCGGATCTCGAAGTGCATGGAACTGCGGTCGGCCCAATCGAAGGGTTCGTTGGGCGGGTTGGATTCGCGGCGGAAAGAGGCACCGTAGTTGCTCATGGCGGCCTGCCAGTCCACGGTCTGGCCCTGGATGCCGCCGCTGCCGACCTGATCAACGTCGGCGAGACGCTGGAGCATGTCGAATTTGGACAGGGTGAGCGCGATGCCGGGCATGCGTTCGGGCGACATGAGCCGCAGGATGTTCTGCAGAATCATGGCGGGGTTTTCGCGGCCGACTTCGTTGGTGGACACGGTGCCTTCAAGAAGCTGACGGATGCGGTTGACGGCCATCGGGTCGTAGAGGAACACGATGCGGTCGGCGTGGCGGAAGAACCCGAGTTTCGGCGCACGCTCGGGGAAGCCTTCTTCGCGGAGGTCCTCGCCGGCAACGTCTTGGAGCACGAGGTAAATGCGCTGGTTGACGGGCTCATTATTGGCGGGGTTAACGCGGGGTTGCAGACCGAGGTCGTAGATGAGAGGGCGGTTCTGGTACGCGTCGGGGTTCGCTGACGGCGGGGTCGGCGGCATGAGCCCCATCTCTTCGAAGAGGGGGCGCTCGTAGTTTTCCTCGTAGGTGCGTCGCGTGTATTCGTCAGCGGCATTCAAAAAGCCGCGGTTGACTGCCAACATGTCGCGCAGCAGCTTGACGACGACCGCGATGTACAGACTCTTCCCTGACGAGCGAGCGCCGGCCATGGCCACGGTGAGGACACCGGAATTGATCCAGTTATCGGGCAGGTCGATTCCCTCGTGCTTCGGCGCGGAGCCGGAAGGGTCGAGGATTTCGAATGTGACCGGGTCCTTAGACGGGATCACGTACGGGACGTTCGGGTTCATCAGGACGTCACCCCCGCATCAATGGCGCCACGGAGAGAGTGAATGGCGTCGCGGTAGCTGCGGGCATCGCCTTCGGCGACGGCGCGGTGGAGGCGGTCGTCGAAAAGCGTTGCTGTGATACCGGCGGAGGTGGCGACCGGTCGCGGCGAGATGACGTGGACGGGTGCGCTGCGGCCGAGCAGGCGGGCCGGAACATCGTCGGAGATGGCGATGACGGCGGCCGTGGGCGAGATATCCGTCGCGTTGATCTCCCAGCCGATGTCGTTGCCGCGCAGGGCCTCAGTCGTCCCGGCGGGCACCTCAAGGGTGTCCACGATGCCGGGCACAGTCTGACCGGAAGAGGTGGTCAAATGCTTCGCGCAGCGCATGACGGAGACAGCATTGACAGCGAAGCTGAGCATCGCGTCCATCTGCTCGACGGTGGTGCTGCGCAGCATGGATGCGGACGAGTCGACGATGATGTGCACGGCGTCCGTGCTAGCGCCACTAGTTGGAACAGTCGGGGTCGACCCCGCAGTCGGTGCGGCGGCGTCGGAACTGGCGGTGGCACCGGCGGCGGGCGCGACCGAGCTGCCGGAATTGACGGAACTGACAGAACTAACGGAACTGACAGAGCTGCCGCCGGTATCACCCACGTGGGAGCGGACGGCGCCCACTCCCCCGCCGTCGCCGCCGATGACGCGCACGCCCGTGGCGGTGGGAAGGAGGGTCAGCGGAGTGAAGGTGTCGCGGGCGGCGACTTTGAACGGCGGGAGGGCCAGATCCACGAGCCCATCGGCGGAATCGCGGGCTTGGACGCGGACGTAGAGTTCGGCGCGGTTGCCGAAGACTTCATTATCCGGCCGCACCTCGATGGCGGCGGGACCGTTCAATTCGCGCAGGGCGTAGCGGTCGCCGGTGCGGGGCAGCTCGGTCTCGCCGTTGTAGGCGCGGAAGCGGCCGCCGTCGTTGAGCTCCATGACCAGAATCGCGCGGAACTGACCACCGTCAGTGGCGAATTCGTACTCTTCGCCGTGCCCCATGCGTTTCTCAAGAGCCATTACCGGTCTCCTTTCTGGTTCGCATACCCGCGGGTGTTCTGCGTCAGCGATTGGATGACGCGGCTGAGGAACTGCTCGGTGCGTTCGATGCGCAGGGCAGCGAATGCGTCAGGCAGAACGCTGACGGCATGCGCGGCCAAGGCGGTGTCCTGTGCCGAGTCGGGCGCGGTGAGGAAGAAGTCTTCCCAGGTGCGGAGGGCCACAGCATCGACGTTGGACTGGCTCGGCACCGCGCGTGCGGAGATGCGGCCCGCCAGGTCGATGAGCTGGCGGATCGTTTCGGTCCGCTGCTGGGGGTCGGCAGTGATCACGGGGTACTGCAGCTGGTTGAATGCAGCGGCGGCGAGCGCAGCGCCGATGAGGTAGCAGGCAGTGTCCGGGCTGAGCTTTTCCACACCGGTGTGGCCGGCGTGACGCAGAGCGCGGTAAATGTCGTCGCTGCCGAGCCTTTCCATGACGTCGGTGATGTCGTCGCCGGCGAAGACCTCTTCGATCTTCTTGTTGGCCACGAGGCTGACAAGACCGGCGGCAGCGGAGTCGGGGCGCAGGTTGAGGGCGCCGTGCTGCATCATCTCGGTGATGGGATTCTCAAGGTTGCCGAGGGCACCGAGGCCGTCGACCAGCATGTCGCGGTCAAAAGCGCCGATGGCTTCGGCGTCGGTGACGTAGTTGATCAGCAGGGTGCCGTCGCCTTCCCAGTGCTGTAGCGTCTCGTAGACGGAGCCGCGGAGCTCGTCGAGACGGGGTTCGTCGATAAGCTCTTTGCTCACGAGCGTCGGGTAATCCTCGGCTAGAAACTCGCTGGGTTCGCTGATGTCGATCGCGAGCTGGTTGAGTTCGGGCTCGATATTCTTACGGCGGTGCGCGAGCGCGAGTTGCGCAAGGCCCGCACCGAAGCTCGCCGACGCTTCCTCAAGCGAAGCGAGCTTATCGACGGCTGCTGCCGCCTGGCTTCCCGACGTGTACAGCTCAGCAGTCATGCGCGACCAGTCGGTGACCGGCTGTGCGCTGGCGTCCTTTTCCGGGTCGATGACGGTGAAAGCGGGGTTGGCGGCGAAGAGCTCTGTGTCTTCGACCGGGCCCGCGATAAGCGCGGCGACCCCGGGCTCGTGGGAGACCCACTTCGCGGCATCGATGGAGCGTGCACGCTCGAAGGTGCTCACGCGCAAGCCCAGGCGCGCGGCCTGCGGAGTCATGGTGGTGGACACGGCGTAGATCCAGAATGCGGCCTGCGTGTCCGACGGGGTAAGCAACACCGGAATCGTCTCAGGATCCTCCAGCGCTTCCTGGATCTTGTACACGACTCCGCGACGGTCGCCCTGGACCTCGGTGATGAGCTGCCAGAGGCTAGCGACATCGGGAAGCGGACCGCGTGCGGGCTCGTCGAGCGACTGATCGAGCTGGACAGAATTGACCACCGGGGCGCGGAACGGTGCCGCGAGATCCGGGGAGCGGAACCACGCGATCGGGTACTGGGACGCGAGCGGCTCCTGCGGCGCGTGGTCCACCACGCCGTGGGTGAACACATTGCCCGGGCGGCCGGTGGCGTCCTTGCCGGCGGGGACGGACTGCACGAACACGCCGTGCGCCGGGTGCGGGATGTATTCGAAGCGGCGCGGCAACGCCTCGATTTCTTCGCCGCCGATGAACTCGTTGACCTCCTGGATCGGGGTCAGCGAGATCGCGGCGGCGGAGCGGATCAGCTCGATGTCGTCCGGGTCCGCGTTCACTGTCGGGCCAATCGACCAGCCACCGGAGCTGGACGTGTTGGAAAAGGACGCGTACGTCGCGTGCGCAAAGCGTGCCATTACTGCATACCTCCGGTTTGCTGGAAATTGGTGGTGAACCAGAGGGAGGCCACATTCGGATCCCTCAGTGCTACCTCGGATTCCCCGTTTTCGGGCTCGTCCGCTATGAACAGGCGGAGCCACCCGTGTCCGCGGGCGACCAGCTGCGGGTCGACGCGCCAGTACTCGAAGCCCGGGGTGCCGGGTTGCAAGTTCTGGGGGTACAAGTGCTCCGCTGTCATTATCGGCTTGTAATCCTCAACATGGCTACCGTTGATCTTGCTCACGCGGACAGGCTCGCCGTCATTCGGCTCGAGCGGCAGGCGCTCCGGGTGGTAGCGCAACGTGAAGCGGCGGTAGCGGGACTCCTCGTTCTCGGAAAAGACGAACAGGTAGAGACCGCCATCGGGGCCGACGAGGAATTCGTAGCGGAAGTGGCGCAGGCCGCGGTACGGAATGATCGTGGTCCTGCCCCATTCACGCTGACCGGCGTGCATGCGGCTCGGAACGAGCACCACATCTCGGGCGCCGCGCATCTGCACACGCATGCCGCCCTCGCTGCGATACTCCTGCTCGTCGATGGTGGTCATCGGTTTCATCTCGGCCTGACGCGGATCGATCTTGCCGCCCTCCCCCGGCTCGGCGAGGAAGGCGGCGACTTCGTGCGCCTGCTCTGGCCAGCCGAAGGTGATCAGCTGGGCGATGACGCGCTCCTCGATGCGCGCGGCGGGAATGCTGCCGACGCGGACGTAGCTGGTGGATGTACCCACGCGGGCCTTATTGCCCACGACGCTGACCGGGGTGATGACGACGGTGTACCAGTCATCCGGCCATGCGAAATCTGCGGCGTCTTTCGCCTCGGCGATGTCGTTGACCCAGGAGGACACAGGCAGACCGAAGCCCTCGAGCTGGTCGGTTTCGACGACCTTGTCGGAGAGGCCTTCGGCGGGGTGCTCGCGTGTGCGGTAGATCCGCACTTCGCCCGAATTGGGCAATTCCCACCGGACGTTGAACTGACCGTTGCCCACGGATTTGTCCAGTTGAATGTCGGCGTCGACTTCCACGACCTCGGCGGTGATGTCGATGGTGAAGATTTCGGAGGACGGACTCTTTTTCACCATGCCATTGACACTGACCTCGCGGATCGCCTGCACGGCGTAGGTCAGGCCGCGCTGTGGCGGGGTCCAGCGGAAGCCGTTGACGTTTCGGCTGGACTGGCTGACCTCGTGGGAGCGGCGGGTGAGCCGGCGCCTTTCTTCCTCCGGCGCGATGTAGACGGCGACGCGGTCAGTGTGGCGGAATTCTTCCCACTTGCCGCTCACTTCGCTGCCGTCGAAGTTGAGCTCGATGTGCTCGACCGGGCGGACGTAATAATCCTCGCCGACCAGCTTCGGCTGGCTGCGCAGGGCGTCGATCTCGTTGGCGCCTTCGTTGAGCCACACTTGGTAGTAGCGGTAGGAAAACGACAGCGGTTCCGGGTCGTCGAAGAATGTGCCGTTCGTGGCGACGCGCTGGATGCCTTCGGCTGGGTCGCGGTCGAAGGCTTCTTCGTCGCTGACCACACGGAAGATCTGCACCGGCTGCGCGTCGTGGCCTTCCGGCAGCGCCCATTTGACGTGGATGTGGCCTTCATCGTTGGCCTTGGCACGAACTCCTCCACCGTCGATGACGGTGAGGTCCTCGAGCAGATCGAGTGCCTCGAAGTCGTCCTCCAACAGGTCCAGTGGGTGCGCCACATCCGCCTCGGGCGCAGGAGCCGGCGTCGGTGCAGGTTTCGGCGCTGCCAGCTCCGGCATTGCCTGAGCCGCCTGGACGGGGTTCGGGGCCGGCGTTGGCGTCGGTGCCTGCGTCTGAGGCTGCGCCGGGGCTGCATGCCTGCCGTATTCAGCGCTCGAGCCCGACCGCTGTTGTGGGGCTTGTTGCTGTTGCTGCGGGGCCTGCTGCTGCGGCGCCTGCTGTTGTGGAGCCTGTTGCTGATGCTGCGGCGCCTGCTGTTGTGGAGCCTGTTGCTGTTGCTGCGGGGCTTGCTGCTGCGGCGCCTGCTGCGGGCTGGGAGCGTTGCCCTGGGCATTGGGCAGGGGCTGGCTGGGGGTGGTCAGGTCGGGGCCGAGCGGTGTCTGCAGGGGCAGGTCGGCGCCGTCGAGCATGACCAGAAGGTCCAGGGCCTCGGCCCACACGCGGGTGTTGGGGTTGGATTCGCCGTGGACAAGGTGGCGAATGAGCTCCGCTTCTGAAGGGACGGGATACCCCGTCTGTGCCTGGACAGCATTGCGCCAGGCGATGGCCATATCAGGAAGCGCCATTAAATATCACCTTCGCTCGGGAAATCGACGGCCGAGGAGCCACCCGTTCCCGGAGTCCAACGGGACGAGTCGCCGCTGCCGCTCGTGGAGTGACGGCCCGCGGTGGGCATCTCGCGGTCAGTGCCGTAATTGTCTTCGACGTAGCCAGAGCCCGGCAGGACAATATCGTCGGTGTTCTCCGCCGCATTGCCGCGATTGGCGGACAGGGTGATATCGCCCGCCTGGGCATTGCCGCCGACCTGGACGAGCACCTCAGTGCGGCCGACCGGATCGCGGGGGCTAGAGGAGACACTGTGGACGCTCAAGTCGCCGTCGACGACAGAGGCGGAACGGCCACGGCTGGCAGATGCCATGAAGTGGCTGCTGAAGTGGCCACGCGGGGCGTCGTCAAGCAACTCGCCCTCGAGCGCGCGGGACGGGCCGCTGTGCGCGGACGCGACGCTGCCCAGCAGCTGGCCGCTGAACGGGCTGGTGCTGGCGCGCAACTCGTCGGCGACCGGCTGCCACTTCGCCCCCGTGCGGTCGCGGGAGGAGAACTCGGGCGAGGTGACGTAGCGGGCCATGCGGTCCAGCGGCGACGAGGTGTTCTTGCCGCGCTGGCTGGACAGGTGGTCCCAGCGGTCGTCGTTGGTGGGCTGGAACAGCTCGCTGTACGCGCGGGCCATACCGGCGGACACCGCCTCACCGAGCCAACCCTCGTGGTAGAGGCCGTTTTTGTAGTGCGCCACGACATTTGACACCGCGTCAGGCTCCGGCGAAGCATCGGCGAAAACGACATTGCGGGGCATGCGGTTGCTGGGCTGCGCGGCGATATTGCGTTCGGTCTTCACGCGCCCGAACGGGCGGTTGACCAGCTCGCCGAGCATTTGCGTGACGGAGAGGAACTGCGGGTACGCCTCCTCGATCCGCACGAGTGCGATTTCCGCATTGCGCAGGTTGTTCGTCGCCGCTTTGACGCGGGCTTCCTGGCTCTTGCGCAAGTTGGCCAGCTGAACCTGGTCGCGTGTTTCGAAGCTGACCTGCAGCAGGAAGAAAATCAGCCAGACCAGTATCCAGATGCCGAACATCCACGCCAACGTCGACGCGGACGCGTTGTTGAGGTTCTTCACCCACCACATCTGGGAGAAGATCGCATCCGCGATGCCAGCATCGCCGGTAGCAATTTTGTCCTGCGCCTTCTTCATCACCAGATGGCCGATGAGCCACAAGAGCAAGAAGAAGCTTAACGACGTCGTGGCCACCCACCCCATGAACCGGAAAGTCTTCGCAGCACCACCGGTCTCCGGGGCTTTCACTCCGCGGCTGAGACGCTCGAGTTCAGCGCGGGCGGCGTCGACCTGGCTTTCGCACTCCACGCGGATATTGCGCAGTTCCTCACCGACGTGGCGGGCGAAACTGCCGCGCTCAGTGCTCTTCCACCGCTCGAAATCGTTGTGGAGCTTGCCAGTGTCGAACACGCCGTTGGTGTCGGCGGAGTTCAGGCGCTGCTCGTAAGCGGCGATCGCTTCCGGGTCGTAGGGGGCCAAAGAGTCGGCGCCCATGACATCGCGGAGACTCGGATCGTCGATACGCATTGCCTGCTCGGGCGCCGGGATCACGTCGCGGGCGCTCGCCGCCACAGTGATGTGGTCGGAAGCGGGCTGACGCACAACCTGCGGGGTTGCGGTGTTCTGCTTGAACGGATCCATCGGACGCGCTTTCGCGTCCAGCATGGTCAAGGCGAAATTCTTGTAGCCGTTCCACATCGGGTGCATGGTCGCCGCAATCTGGTTGCGGTCGGCCTGCTGCGCCTCCTGGGAGATCTGCGCCGGAGCACCCTGCAGGTGCTTCATGCTGCCGATCACCGCGGAGGAGTCCGTGCCGTAGACGCGCTGCAGACTCGCCGAAATCTGGTCGGAAGCACCGCCGCGCAGGTCGTTGAAGAAGTTGGCCGGAGTGTTGATGAGAGTCTGCCACCAGATCTGGCGCAGCTCCCGGGAGGCCTGCTTATTGCTCAGCTCGCGGTCACGCTGCGTTTGCGCGGACTCGCGGACGGGCATCAGACCATCGCGGTACATGCCCAAGAACTCGTCGGCGGCCGCGCGGGAGAACTGTGCGCGGTCCTGCGGGTGCTCCACCACAGCGGTGCCGCCGTCGGCGCGGTACAGACGCGGGACCGGGTTGACCTCGGTGTCGAAGAGAGCCTGGCGGAGCTGGTTTTGCACCACCTCGCCATCGACGCGACGGAAATAAGCACGGGTGAGGCGGAAGTGAATCGGCGATGCAGTGCCGCGCAGCTGCTCCACTGGGCACTCGGAGGCACCGTCCCACAGACCGAACAGCGAGCACAACGTCGTGGCCACCAGCAAGGTGTAGGTGTTCTCGCGCTCACCGGCAGACACCGGCACCGCATGGTCGGACGGGGCATCGGACTCTTCCGGCGCCACGAACAGATTCACGTAGCCGCGGACGATATCAACGTCAGTTGCCTCTGTCTCCCCGGCGCGGCCGGCGAGCACGTTGACGGGCAGCGGGTTCAGGTCCGATACAGCGTCGGAAATGTTCTGCAGCTCGTCGTCGCGGATATTGTCCTCGCCGTTTTGGGCGTTGACGAGACAGAGGGCGAAGCGCTCGTTATAGCCGCTGGCCAAAAGCCGGGCGAAGCTGTCGGTGGTGGAAGGGCTGGCGTCCACGCGGCCGTCGATAAGCAATGCTTGGTCCATCGGGCCGCTGAATGAGTCGATGTCCACCCAGATCGCGCGACCGATGAGGTGCAGGGCCTCCAAATCCTGGAGAGCCTGGCGGAGCGCGGCGCCGAAGCGGCCGCGACCAACGAAGATGGGCACGCACACCTGCGAAGCAGCGGCGCGGAACGTGTCAGCCATTAAATGTCATCCTCTCCCGGCATGGTCGGCATGCTTGTCGGGCGCGAAACCGAACCGAGGTCGAGCTCAGGGGCTTCCTCGAGGGCGCTGTGCTTGAGACGGTCCGCCTCGTCCAGCATGTGCATGATCGTGTCGATGACCTCGTAGACATCCAGCGCGACATCAGCGAAGAGCGGGATGCGGGAGGCGAGCTCGCGCGAATCGACGTCCGCGACCGGGCGGGATGCCTGGACGGAGAGCTGGTCGCGCAGGAGCTTATCCGTGGGGACGTATTCCATGGCGATTTCGCGCTGGCGCGACAGCCAGGTCTTCACCGCGGCGAGGCGCTCTTCCGGCGTGACCTCCGGGCCGGTGCCCTTGACCATCAGGCGGTCTCCGCTCTTGCGCTCGCCGGTGGCCAGCCACTTCGCCAGCAGGCGGGTGCCGTGCAGCGTGCGGCCGATCTCCGACGGGTTCTCCGCATTGTCGTACAACCCGCGCATGACGCGGTACGGGCGGTAGCTATCCAACAGCGGCGTCATGCCCGCCTTCGTCCACGCCAGCGGGGCGGACTCGATGACGGCCGGCAACCAGTCGAACACATTGCGGAACTTCGACGGCGGGGTGAGCAGCGGGTCCGGGAAGGACACCCAGCCGTGGTTGCCCTCGGTGTCGTCGTACACCTTCACCGGGCTGTTGTTGTCCGGGGTGTCCAGGGTGGCCGGGAAGTCCATGTAGCCGATGATGCGGCCGATGTACCAGCCGCCGACGAATGCGCGGCGCTCCGCCTCGCTCATCGGGACTGCGGCCTGGATCGGGCGTGCACGCTTGGCGCGCCAGAACTCCTTGCGGGCGTCCTTCAGACCATCCCACTGTTCGCGAATCGGGCGCAGCAGGGAGCCGAAGACCACCGGCACGTAGTTCGGGTAGGAACCGAAGATGTCGATGGAGCGCTCCTCGCCCTGGTTCTGCAGGGCGTCGCCCAACGGCCTCATCGGGTCCGCCAGCTTGACGTTGGGGAAGTTGACCACTTCGTCAGCGAGCATCTGCGCGGACTCGTCGCCCTCGAGCGGGACCTTGGAGAAGTTGAACGCGTAGCCCACCTCGTCGCCGTACAGGTTGCGCACCAAGTTGTCGTCGATCTGCGCGAGCGGCAGCGCGTTCTTCATCGCCTCGGTGAACTTGGAGGCCAGGCGCTGCTGGCGTGCGCGGCGCTCGTGGTCCTGCAGCGTCGGCGACGTGACGTAGCTGCGCAGCGAGGTGGAGATGAAGTCGTAGAAGGAGAAGCCGCGGCGCTGGATGTACATGCGGGAGCGCTCCAGGACCTCTTCCGCACCGATGCGCACGGAGAACTGGCCCAGCTTCGGGTCCAGCAGCTCCGTCGGGTTATTCGGGTCGCGCGTGAAGTTCATCGGCACCCACGGACCCGTGAGAACGATCAGGTCCTCCGGTGCCTGCTCCGCGCCCTCGAGCGCCGACCATGCACCGCTGACCACGGAGGAAGCAGCGCTGGAGATCGCGTTGGAGTAGGAGTCCGCGTTGGTGGCGTTCTGAATATCGTGGACGTACTGGCGCGGGAAATCCTCGATCTCGGTGAGGAAGATCTCGTTCGCCGCCTGGGAGAAGCGCGGCGGCACCATGTCGGTGTCCTCCGGCCACAACTGCGGCACATTCGTCTTCAGCTGCGCAACACCCAAGTCCTTGTCGTTGTTGAGCGACAGCTCGTGCTCGAGATCGGTGTGCTCGGTGGTCATCGCCTTCTGCAGCGGGCCGATGAAACGGTCGATGAAGTCGGTCAGCGTCACCATGACGAACTCGGACATGCGTGCCTGCGCGCGGTGGCGGAGCTGCTGGCGCGTGTGGCGGACGATGTCTTCCATGTACTGCTCGGCGCTGACGATCTTGCCGCGCGCATTCATCATCGCGCGCTCAGTCTCCGGGTGGAGGGAAAGGCGCTGCTGTCCGCGGGCCGCCTGCTCGAGCTGCGGCAGCACGTCGCGGGAGAGCATGTTCTTGATCGCGTCGAGCACCGTCGCACCGTACGGCAGGCCGAAATTGCCCACCTCGCGGCGGATGATGTCCAAGAATCCTTCCTGCAGGTTACGCTGGTTCGCCCAGTTGTAGGCGGCGGCGTAGAAGTCCGCACCGTTGTCGGCGGTGACCTGCTGGTCGAGGACATTCAATGCACCGACGACTTCCGGTGCCCAGTCGCGCCCGCGGCGGTTATTCGGCTGCGGGATCTGGTGGCGGAGGGTCTCCGCGTACCTATTCGCCCAGCGGTCCATCTCTGCGCCGAAGGTGCGCCACAGCCAGTCGCCGACGTTCTCGCCGAACGGGATCACCGTGGTGCGCGCCTGGATCTGACGCCAGTTGGTGTCCACGCGCTGCTTGATCTGCTCGTCGCCGGACGCCGGGTTCGTCGGGTCGATGTGCCCGCGCACGAGCTTATCGACGGCCGAGCGTGCCAGCCTTTGCGCCGAGTACTCCGCGTAGCGGTCGCGGCCCATGGACAGCTGTGCGTAGCCGAAAGAGCCCCACGGGAGGTTGTTCTTGTTCTGCACACCCCAGCCGTAGGTGTTGTCGCGTGCCTGGAGGCCACCCTGGTTGCCGAGGTTGAACTGGGTGAAGCGGCCCATCGCCGCCTCGTCCATGAGCAGCGACGCAAGGCCGCGACCAAGTGCACGGTAGACGGTGCCCGGCTTGCCGTCGCCAAGCTGCGCGCCTTCTGCACCGGAGTGTGCGCCGACCGGGAAGACACGGGAGATCGGCACGCTCTCGTCGCCGAGGCTCACGCCGAGCTGCTCGAAGAGACGACGGTCAGTCTCGGTAGCCGCACCCATCTGTGCCGCAGCCATCTCGCCGAACATCGCCATCGCGTTCGGGTTCGCGCCCATCACCTGGTCCTGCGGAATGCCGCTGAAGATATCCGGGGTGAAGGCGAACATGCAGTTGCGGCCCACGCTCGCCTTATCCAGGGAGGTGAGCAAGCGGCAGACATCGATCGCCATGGATGCACCGGCACCGCCGGACATGGAGGTGACCACGATGATCAGCGGCACGTCCTTGCCCGCGTTCACTGCGGACGACGCGCGTCCGGTCAGCGCGGTCTGGACACGGCTGAGCTCACTAGCCGTGCCCGGCTGGTTCAGCGCCGCCCACGCCTTTTCCAGCTCTTCCTGCACTTCGCGCAGCTTGCTCAGGGTGAGCATGCGGCCAATGGAGCGGTACTGGCCCGCACCCGCGGAGATCGGGGTGGTCTCCGCCCCCGGGTTGCGCAGCGCCCACGAAGAAATCGTCCCCAGCTTCTTACCGCTGGCCAATCGCGCCGACACAGCAGCATCGACGTTGGCGTAGCGGCCGGAGGAGCCGACCGAAATGTAGCGTCCGCCCGCCTCCTGGACGTTCTGCAGGTTCTTGCCCGCGGACTCCGGCTTGGTGGGCACGTCCAAGGACACGAACTGCCATGCGTCCGGCAGCTTCACATCCTTCGGCGAGACGTATTCGTTGGGGAGACGCTCCGCCAACATCGTCTTCAGCTGGTCCATCATGAACGCCAAGGTCTTAGCGCCCGAACCGCCGCAACCGACGACGAGGACTCTTTCCATGAGGGGGTGCTCCTTTAAATGGGTTTAGCTTCTAGCTCACTGATGCTTGTGCAATCCGGTTATTCAGTTATTCGTTTTTCAATTGTGAAGATTCCTGCTCCCAATCATGGCCGTTGTGCGGTTCGCCCGCAGCCCGGCTGAATGATTTTCTCGATTGCTCCAAGTGGGTTCACAGTCCTTACTGCGGCGGCGGCCCCCACGGGGCCCCTGCTCCACCACTGCCCGGCTGCGGACCGGCGCTCGGCGGCCCCCACGGAGATTCACCGCCGATATCCTGACCGCCTCCTTGCGGCGGGACCCAACCGGCACCGGCAGCGCCGAAGTCGGTCTCACCCGGCGGGGCGAATCCGCCGCCCTGGTCGAGCTGGCCCGGGGCCGGCTCGGCGGACGGAAGACGTTCGGCCAATGCGTCCGCCAATGCAGGTGCTTCCGTAGCAATCTCGTTTTGTAGCTGCTCCTGCGCGGCCGGTGCGATCGGGATGCGCGGGAACGCGACGACCTCGATGTCGTCACCGGACTGGCTCGGCGCGTGAACGAACCAGGAGTCCTGCACCGCCAGCGGCAGCACCGCGTGGCCGTCCTTCTCCTTGCCGTCTCCGGCGATCGACGGAGTAGACACGATGACATTCGCTGCGGTCAGCGGGTTGATGGAGAAGCTCTCGACCTTAGCTTGCGCACGGCCAGCCTGAACAGAACGCGGTCCTGGCTGCATCTGGCGCGCCGCTGCATCGGTCGGGTCGATCATCGGGCGCGTCTGACCGTCGTACGACCAGGTGCCGCCAGCACTACGGGTCATGCGGAACGCCACCGGGCCCACCGCGGGATCGCTCGGGATCTTGGAGGTGAGGTAGCGCACCAGGTACAACAGCAACAACGGCAGCAGCAGGCCGAGCAGCAGCGCCAGGATGAAGGTCACCACGGCGACGCCCTTAGACACGGGCACCTTGGAGTCGATCTTGGTAGCCACGTCGACCACGCGCTCCTCGCCTCCGTTCTCGTCAGCGATGTGGACCGGCAGGGTGCCGTTGGCGATGAGCTGCGCGCGCTGTTCAAACGTGAAAGTCAGCGGCAGTTCAGCAGTGTCGCCGCGGGCAACGGTCAGTGCGGAGTCCTTCGAGTTGTGCTCCGAGTCGACGGTCACCGCACCGAGTTCGTCGAATCCGTGCTCGACCTGCTGGCCGCCCTCGACCCAGACACGGCCCGGGCCGGAAACCGGCACATTCACCGTGACTTCTTCGCCCTCGGTGACCACGTCGATCTGGCCGGGCAACTGCGGCAGGTTCTGCACGGCGACGCTAAGCGCGGTATCGCCCTCCAGCGGGGACAGCGTGGTGCCAGGCTTGCCCTTCGCACCCGCAGTCGTGATGGTCACTTCCGCCTTGACACGGCCGGATGCGGGCGCGTCGGGGATCTTCGATGCCGGGATCTCGACGCTGCCGGAGGAGAAGTCCGCCTTCTCCTCGAGCGTGACCGGGTCACCGCCGCCGCTCGGGACGAACTCGACTGTGCCTTCGGCCTTGCCCTCCGGATCGACCTTCTTGCCGTCGGGTCCGGTCAGCGACACGATCAGGTTGCCGTCGTCCATGACCTTGAGGTCGTTCTTGCCGCCCTCATCGTCGGTCTTCGCCGCATCGTTGGCACCGTCGGCGCTGAAGGTGACGTTGAGCTCCGGCACCATCTCGACGAGGTTGAACACCTCGCCGTCCTTTTCTGCCTCCGGCGCGATGTCGATGAACCGCATGGACCATTCGCCAGCCCAGTCCTTGTCGCCGGTCTTGTTCAGGGCGCCGTCGGCGCTCTGAACCGCGTCGTTGCGCGCCTCCCAGGTGACCTTGCCGCCGCCGGCATTCTTCTCACCATCGCCTTCCATGACGACCTTGTCGCCGTTCGGCGCAGTCATCTCCAGCTTCGCGTCCGGGCCGAGATCGTCACGGCCCACAGCACTGAAGCGGACAGACGTAATCGAGTTGTCCAGGACGAACGTGAACGGCTCATTCGCGTTCGTGGTCTGGCCAGCCGAACCGCCGGTATCCAGCGCGGAGCGGAAGGCGGCGAAGAGATCGCCCACCTTGTTCGCCGGGTAGAACGCACCGTTGCGCGGCTCCTTACCACAGGTGATACCTGCGGCTTCGCCTTCGGTAATGGCCTGGAACAGGTCAAAGTTCTCGTTGAGCTGCGGGTTGGTCAGGCCGATGCCGACGTGCGTGACGCCTGCGGCGCGGAGACGGTCAGCGACGCCGTTCGGGCGGCACAGGTTGTCCTCTGCACCCTTGTCGTCGCCGGTGGCGAGTTTGCCGTCGGTGAAGGTGACCAACAGGCGGCAGGGATCCTCGCCCGGGGAGTTGAGCAGGTCGTCGCTCGCGCCTTCCAGCGCGGCGTTGTGGTCAGTGCCCTTGGTCTCCTCCGTGCGCTTTTCAAACGTCTGGATCTGCTCGTAGACGTCTTGCTGACTATCCTCTGTCAGCTTCATCCAACCCTTGTAGCCCTCGCCCGGGTTGTTCAGCTCATTCTTGTAGGTGTGGCCGAAGCCGGCGATCTTGATATTCGTGGTGAGGTTCTGATCCTCGCTCTTCTGGAGCAGGATTTTCGCGAAGCTCTGCGCGGCAGGAATACGGAAGTGGTCCGGGTCCGCGCCCGGCTCACCTTCGACCTTCTTGCCGTCGTCCCACCGGTTGACCAGACTGTTCGTCTCGTCCATCAGCAGCAAGACGTCGAGCTCGTCGTTATTAGCCAAGCACGCACCCAGCTGGCCGAGCGCATTGTCCCCGCCTTCGGCCTGCACCGCGTTGCCCGTCGGCTTGTCCGACTTATTCCCCGGCTTATCAGCCGGTTTATCACCAGGCTTCTCAGTGGGTTTGTCACCAGGCTTCTCAGTAGGTTTGTTGCCCGGCTTCTCAGTAGGTTTGTTGCCCGGCTTCTCCGGCTTCTCCGGCTTCACACCGCCTTCCGGTTTTCCGCCAGGCGAGAGAGGCCCGTTTTCCAGCGGCTTGAACGGCTGCCCTTCTTGTGCGGAGGCCTCGAGGGTGCCGAACGCTCCGAAGGCACTGGTGCCCAGGGCGAGGACACCGGCGGCTGCGACGGCGGTGGCCCGGCGGGCCAGGGCCGCGATCTTGTTGTTCTTCGTCATTGTGATCGTGTTCTCCTCGCGGCGCCTAGAGCCTGCCTACCCACAGGGCGATGCAGAGCGACGACAAAATAATGGCGATGAGCAGCACCGCCAGGGTGGCCCAGTACAGACCTTGCTTCCATCCGACAATCGAGTACATGCCGTTGGCACGACGCCGGGTGTCCTCGGAGAAGTAGAAGGCCAAGGAGGACACACCCACAAGGCCAGCCAGCGCCCACGCGCCGAAAGCCATACCCGCGTATGTGCCGGAGATCGGGGAAATGTCACCCAGCAGCAGGATCGCGGTCATCACCAGCGCGATAACGCCGAGGGCCAGACCCGGCACCAGCCAGGTCGCCGGTGCCGAGGACGGCTCCAGTGGCGACGCCCCACCAGCCGGTTCTGCTGAACCAGGCGCGCCTGGGAGCGGACCGGAATAGTCGCCTTCTTTCGCAGGGGCGAAAGGATCCGACGGCGGTGCGGCGAAAGGATCCGTGACAGCACCAGTGCCAGCGCTACTTGGCGAACCCCACGGGGAGGACGCACCACCCGTACTGGGAGTCGGTGCCGGGGCGCTTTGCCCGGGGCTGCCCCACGGCGAATCTGCTGCAGAAGAGCCGGAGCCCCACGCGCTAGATCCACCTGAACCTGGATTATCGGACCCCGGTTGCGGGAATCCCCCGCCAAACGGCGGCTGCTGGTTGGTCATTCATGCCTCCTCTACAAAGCGCTGATCCGCACGAACACCCCGGGCGTAGAGGAGGAGCCCGAGAGATTCGCACGGACAGCACACTTTCCGCCCTGTACTTTACCGAGATCTCAGGATTCGGCAGGCCGAACTGAGAAGAAGATGAGTACCCGGGATCCCCTTCGCTAAGACCAAGCAACCCCGAGAAGTTCGCGCCACCAAGCGTTTGTTCAGACACGCAAACAGAGTGGGTGAAGTAGAGAGCGACAGCATGAATGCCTCCACGCACCCCCATTACGGCGGAAATACTGCCGAAAATAGTCCCACTCGCCTTAGCCACCGTTACCCGAGGCCAAAGGCACTAGAAGACCATATTTCGGCTGCGCTACGCTACCGTTTTTACACGTTCTACGCGACCATTTTTGCAAGTTCCATGCGTCCATGGGTGGACACAATGCCAAATTCACCGGCACTCAGCGCAAATGTTCTCGAATCACGTAGAAAGGACAGGCCGTTACCGTGTTCGCCGTCGATCTCGACGGGTTCATCCCCGCTCACGCGGGGAGCACTGCTTCTTCTTTGTGGCCCATGTCGCCGGCGCGGGCTCATCCCCGCTCACGCGGGGAGCACCGCGGTGAGCTTTATGCGTTTCCCATGCGACCAGGCTCATCCCCGCTCACGCGGGGAGCACATCGCGGCCATGCCGGAATTCACCGACCCGCCGGGCTCATCCCCGCTCACGCGGGGAGCACCACAACCTCCAATCCAACGGCATACCCATCAAGGGCTCATCCCCGCTCACGCGGGGAGCACCCCGTCCCCAAAGGCTTCTACGTCACTAGCCCGGGCTCATCCCCGCTCACGCGGGGAGCACCTCAGCTCAAACATTGGTGGCGGCGCGATCAACGGCTCATCCCCGCTCACGCGGGGAGCACGGGCCTGATGGGGTGCCGTTGCCGTATTCGGGGGGCTCATCCCCGCTCACGCGGGGAGCACTGCCGGGCCTGGCGTCTGATTCGGGGTCAGGTGGGCTCATCCCCGCTCACGCGGGGAGCACGACATGGTCGGCGCGATGGGCGAGTTCGCCGCGGGCTCATCCCCGCTCACGCGGGGAGCACGTATTCACCCAGCTCGAAAGCCCCCGTGCCGGGGGCTCATCCCCGCTCACGCGGGGAGCACCTCATACCAAATGGACTTGCAATGCCTAGCCCGGGCTCATCCCCGCTCACGCGGGGAGCACCAGCTTGAGCCGTTCCGCGACACCCTGATCGGGGGCTCATCCCCGCTCACGCGGGGAGCACTGGATAACGCTAACCCGCTGAAGGACATCAACCGGCTCATCCCCGCTCACGCGGGGAGCACTCCGTAGACGTGGGCAGCGAGCGAGCGGTAGCGGGCTCATCCCCGCTCACGCGGGGAGCACCCCAGCTCGAAAGCCCCCGTGCCGGGTTTTGGGGGGCTCATCCCCGCTCACGCGGGGAGCACTGTGGGGCATCTGCTGCATCGTTGTCGCCGGAGGGCTCATCCCCGCTCACGCGGGGAGCACTTGGCAGCTGGAGCAGTTCCGTCGATTCCGAGGGGCTCATCCCCGCTCACGCGGGGAGCACAAATGCGCGTACGTCTTGCCTGTCACAGCGATGGGCTCATCCCCGCTCACGCGGGGAGCACTTGCCGATGGGACGGATCTTTTGTCGTTGGGTGGGCTCATCCCCGCTCACGCGGGGAGCACTCGATGATCCAGTCGCGTGCTGTCTCCGCGGCGGGCTCATCCCCGCTCACGCGGGGAGCACGATGAGGATTGGGCTGTTCATGTTGGTGGGCAGGGCTCATCCCCGCTCACGCGGGGAGCACCAACGACACAGACACACGCGACCCCACAATTGGGGCTCATCCCCGCTCACGCGGGGAGCACCGCCCCTGTGGTTGTTACGCGGTACAGTCCCGGTGGCTCATCCCCGCTCACGCGGGGAGCACTTCCGGAGGCCACCTGCGTCGGGTCGATTCGTGGGCTCATCCCCGCTCACGCGGGGAGCACGTCACGTTCCTAGACGACACCGACCCGATTAACGGCTCATCCCCGCTCACGCGGGGAGCACGGTGATGCTGCTCGTGCTTTGGATCAGGTGAAGGGCTCATCCCCGCTCACGCGGGGAGCACTTGCCGATCTGTCTTTGGAAGAATTACGGGAGCGGCTCATCCCCGCTCACGCGGGGAGCACCTCAGCTCCGCGAGGCTCATTTAGTTCATCTCCGGCTCATCCCCGCTCACGCGGGGAGCACACAGCGGACTCGAACGTTGACCACTGGGACGGGGGCTCATCCCCGCTCACGCGGGGAGCACTTCACCGCGTTTGTGGACAAGTTGAAGTCCGGAGGCTCATCCCCGCTCACGCGGGGAGCACCGGGGGCTGGTTTGTTGCCGCGTATTCCTGGTGGGCTCATCCCCGCTCACGCGGGGAGCACACCTCGGCGGCCTTAGCGGCAACGGGTAGGAACGGCTCATCCCCGCTCACGCGGGGAGCACGTGGGGGACAAATACCCCATCGACGTCAACGCCGGCTCATCCCCGCTCACGCGGGGAGCACAAGACCACGGGCGGGCAGGTGGATTTCACTGCGGGCTCATCCCCGCTCACGCGGGGAGCACAACATCGAATGGGCCATGCCCACCACCGCGCTGGGCTCATCCCCGCTCACGCGGGGAGCACCCGAAGCCACGCCGCTGGACGTATAGTCGGGCGGGCTCATCCCCGCTCACGCGGGGAGCACGGTAAGGAGCGCGCCCCCGGCAGCGTCGAGGGGGGCTCATCCCCGCTCACGCGGGGAGCACGAAACCAGGGGGTCACGCATCGACCCGCGACAGGGCTCATCCCCGCTCACGCGGGGAGCACGAAACCAGGGGGTCACGCATCGACCCGCGACAGGGCTCATCCCCGCTCACGCGGGGAGCACCTTGGTGACGGTCACCAGAGCGGGGGAAGTGAGGGCTCATCCCCGCTCACGCGGGGAGCACCGATCTTAAGGTGACTCATTGTTTTACTTCTCCGGCTCATCCCCGCTCACGCGGGGAGCACTAACTCAACACTTGTGGGAAGTTGGGTGTTAAGGGCTCATCCCCGCTCACGCGGGGAGCACTTGGTTTGGGGGTTCTTGCGAGAATGATCTGCGGGCTCATCCCCGCTCACGCGGGGAGCACTGCCTGCCAAAGCTGCGGTAGTTGGCAAGCACGGGCTCATCCCCGCTCACGCGGGGAGCACCCGTTTCCCCAGTTCGCCAGTTACCACCAAATGGGCTCATCCCCGCTCACGCGGGGAGCACTCGGCAGTGTGGGAGACCATCAAAACTGTCGTGGGCTCATCCCCGCTCACGCGGGGAGCACTCCTTCTTCGTAGAAGTCGGAACCGTCACTTCCGGCTCATCCCCGCTCACGCGGGGAGCACCACTGGAGATCACTCCACACGTCTCGCTCAAACTGGCTCATCCCCGCTCACGCGGGGAGCACGTGTGACAACTTCGTCGGCGTAGTCCTGAATCGGGCTCATCCCCGCTCACGCGGGGAGCACCTTGAGGATAAGGTGCGCGCACAGGTGGAGCAGGGCTCATCCCCGCTCACGCGGGGAGCACTCCGTCCGACATGAGCGCCGGGCCTGGCGTGCCGGCTCATCCCCGCTCACGCGGGGAGCACTCGGCCAGCGAGCGCCTCTGCCCAATCGCAATCGGCTCATCCCCGCTCACGCGGGGAGCACACCTGCGGTGTTGCCGGTTTCTGCTTGGAGTTGGGCTCATCCCCGCTCACGCGGGGAGCACGCGCCCGATTGCGTGAATCGAAGCTCAGGCTGGGGCTCATCCCCGCTCACGCGGGGAGCACTGAAAGTGGTGCATGTACTTCTGGTACGGGGTGTGGCTCATCCCCGCTCACGCGGGGAGCACGTCAACAGCGTCGGCGGGGGCAGCTTGACGTTGGGCTCATCCCCGCTCACGCGGGGAGCACGTGATGGGCCAGTCCGCGCCTGGTCCGGCGCTGGGCTCATCCCCGCTCACGCGGGGAGCACCCAGCGGGACGATTTGGCCCGCAAGGTTGAGGAGGCTCATCCCCGCTCACGCGGGGAGCACGCTGTTCAGGCGATTGTGACGGCGTTTCTTGGGGGCTCATCCCCGCTCACGCGGGGAGCACTCGATGGTGATGCCGAGTTTGGCGCTGATGCGGGGCTCATCCCCGCTCACGCGGGGAGCACGGGCTTGAGGAGTCCGCGGGTCTGCTTGGTGCGGGCTCATCCCCGCTCACGCGGGGAGCACCGCTTCCAGCAGCATGTCGGGCGTGTCCCTCGGGGGCTCATCCCCGCTCACGCGGGGAGCACGTACTTATTCCTTGGGGAGTGGCAGGACACCCGGGCTCATCCCCGCTCACGCGGGGAGCACGTCTGCTGGTTGGTTGTTGTGGGTTAACCATCGGGCTCATCCCCGCTCACGCGGGGAGCACTCCTTGGTAAAACCCAGAGCATTTTCGTCACTGGGCTCATCCCCGCTCACGCGGGGAGCACCTCTACCCATTTGCGGGCGTCGGTCTCGTCGACGGCTCATCCCCGCTCACGCGGGGAGCACTACGAGCAGCCTCGTGAGATGGCGGCGGTCCAGGGCTCATCCCCGCTCACGCGGGGAGCACTGCTGTGCGCGCTTCATGAGGCGGACAGCCTCGGGCTCATCCCCGCTCACGCGGGGAGCACCCGGTATCTCGATGCGCGTGCCCGTGGGAACGGGGCTCATCCCCGCTCACGCGGGGAGCACCTTGCGCTTCTCGGGTAGATCGCCGGGGCCGTGGGCTCATCCCCGCTCACGCGGGGAGCACTCATGGAACAGGACGAGTTGCGTGCCTGGTTTGGGCTCATCCCCGCTCACGCGGGGAGCACGACAGACCTCATCGCAGCGCCGACAGGGGGAGCGGCTCATCCCCGCTCACGCGGGGAGCACCGCATGTGGGGCAAGGACCCGCTTGCGGCTGAGGGCTCATCCCCGCTCACGCGGGGAGCACCATCACCGCGCCTAGCACGGTTTGCTCAGCCTGGGCTCATCCCCGCTCACGCGGGGAGCACTCCGGGTGGCGGCCCCGCCACTGTCGGATATGGGGCTCATCCCCGCTCACGCGGGGAGCACCCGCGGGCAGTGGCCGTATTGTCCAAGAATGGCGGCTCATCCCCGCTCACGCGGGGAGCACTCTACCTTGCGGACGCCCCGGAATGGACGGCACGGCTCATCCCCGCTCACGCGGGGAGCACTGACGAGGGGTCGGCTCCTGATTTGAGCGCTAGGGCTCATCCCCGCTCACGCGGGGAGCACTGGGGCTGGTCGTATTTCGCGGAGGAGAAAGACGGCTCATCCCCGCTCACGCGGGGAGCACCCGAAGCGGGTATCCCTGGGTCGCTTGGGTCCGGGCTCATCCCCGCTCACGCGGGGAGCACCTTGTCGACAAGGTGATTTCCCCGGTGATCTCGGGCTCATCCCCGCTCACGCGGGGAGCACCTGGCAGACGGAGAAGCTGACCACTCGTACCTCGGCTCATCCCCGCTCACGCGGGGAGCACCTCTCCATAAAATGCGTCGGCTTGCGCTCCGGGGGCTCATCCCCGCTCACGCGGGGAGCACGGCTGGCATAAGCGCAACATCAAACCGAATCTCGGCTCATCCCCGCTCACGCGGGGAGCACAGCCCGTCGAGCCCCTTTGCGGCTAGCTGGGCGGGCTCATCCCCGCTCACGCGGGGAGCACAAGCGGCCCGGAGCCGTTTGTATGCCTGCTGGTGGCTCATCCCCGCTCACGCGGGGAGCACCTCCTACCCGACGCGGACTTCCGCGCCCTAAGGGGCTCATCCCCGCTCACGCGGGGAGCACTCGAGCCTTACGAATCTTCTCGATCAGCTCGGTGGCTCATCCCCGCTCACGCGGGGAGCACTCCGCCTGTGCGACGGCACCTACCAGGACCCACGGCTCATCCCCGCTCACGCGGGGAGCACATGGGCCACAAGGATGGATACTCCGGCCCGCCGGGCTCATCCCCGCTCACGCGGGGAGCACTTCTTTGATTAGTTGGTCGTAGATGGGGGTGGGGGCTCATCCCCGCTCACGCGGGGAGCACGGGGGCCACCTTGGGCCACGGGGGGAGCATTTGGGCTCATCCCCGCTCACGCGGGGAGCACTGGTGCAGATTGAACGTGACAGATTGCGTGGACGGCTCATCCCCGCTCACGCGGGGAGCACTGTACCTGCGGTGTGATTCCCACACCCCACCGAGGCTCATCCCCGCTCACGCGGGGAGCACGCGTGCCATTGGCCCTCCTTTTTCGTGCATGAGGGCTCATCCCCGCTCACGCGGGGAGCACTCTCGGATGATGTCGCCGGATTCCCACGCGCCGGGCTCATCCCCGCTCACGCGGGGAGCACGGCTTTTCTCCGTCAGGTGAGTACCAACCAAGGGGCTCATCCCCGCTCACGCGGGGAGCACACAAGCGGCGAACTGGTCAATGGCGACATAGTAGGCTCATCCCCGCTCACGCGGGGAGCACCGCGACAAACTGGAGGTGTGGAAAAGTCGGTACGGCTCATCCCCGCTCACGCGGGGAGCACGTTGACATGTTTTCCTCCAATGTGTTGTGTGTGGGCTCATCCCCGCTCACGCGGGGAGCACTGGAGGCGGACGCGGTCGATGGCTGGGCCTGGTGGGCTCATCCCCGCTCACGCGGGGAGCACAGTGTCACTGTTGCCACAGTAAGGCTCCTTCACGGCTCATCCCCGCTCACGCGGGGAGCACCGGATTTGGTGAACAAGATAACCAAGGTCAGCAGGCTCATCCCCGCTCACGCGGGGAGCACCGAGATGACCCCGCTGTTCGACCGGTTCATCGGGGCTCATCCCCGCTCACGCGGGGAGCACACTTCCCAGCCTGCAAAAAGAGATCCTATCTACCCTTGATAGGGACAACTCTCGCACCCAAGTAGATGGTACCCCGCTTACGCGGGGAGGTGAGCCAATCGCACAAAGACTACGGCTCATCCCCATTTAATGGGGATGAGCTAACGGTATGCGAAAACCAGATGCTTCCACCAAACAACTCGAATGGATATATATCAACTAGTCATAGTGAGATTTCAAGAGAATTTCCTTAAAGTGGCCTAGACTTTAAACAAGCGATGTAAACAAAACCGCGCCTGCAAGGAGTGGACCATGGAGAAGCAACACAAGAGCCCGCTTCGCGAAAAGCCCGTTCGAATGCAAGCGCCAATCCTCAGTTTCAGCGAACAAGCTAAAGCACTTTGGGCTAAGTCAGGAGATGAGAGTGGCAACCTCAGTCTTCCGCAGCACCTCATAGATACAGCCGGTGTCGCGGGAGCGGTTTACGACATTTGGATTGCAGACCACATAAAGCAGCAACTTGCGAACGGTTTAGGCCTCACAGAAGAACAAACCCGAGATCTATATGCCTGGTTAGCGGGCACGCACGACATTGGCAAAGCCAGCTTGAAGTTCCAGACCCAACTAGAGAAAAGGGGTGGATTCGAGCACCTCATTTCAAAACTGACGGATGCAGGCCTACCCCTGCGAATGAGCGGCTTAGAAATAGGCCGAAACAAGATGCCCCATAGCATCTGCTCCGGAGTTCTTGTCACAAACTGGCTCATGGATCAAGGATTTGACTACCCCACCGCAGAACAACTTGCCTCAGTTTCTGATGCCCATCACGGTGTTTCATCATCAGATGGCGAGAAAGAACACATCGAAACCATCCTGAGCATCTACTCGCAGGAATGGCAAGATGTCCAGTACGAACTACTGGACGTCCTCGCCAATTACACAGGGATCCGGCCTGTTCTCGAAGTATTGAAAACAGGCTCAGCACCAGACACATCAGCGATCCAGCTCCTCACAGGCCTTGTCGTCATGGCTGACTGGATTGCATCAAACCCCGATGCATTTCCCATGGTGGTTACCGGGAATCAAGATGAACGGGTTCGCTCTGGAATGCAGTCCACCGACCTAACACCCCCATGGAACGGAACGAGCGTAGAAGACGACCTCGATAAGCATTATCGAAACTCCTTTAGCTGGCCAGAACACTTCCACGCGAGAAGCGTTCAGGCCGCCTTAGCCGAGGCAGCTAAAACAGTTACTGGCCCCTCCTTAATAATCCTCGAAGCGGAAACCGGGGTAGGCAAGACGGAAGCGGCCCTTGCCAGCGCACACATCATTGCCAACGCCTCTCGCTCGCAGGGAATTTACTTAGCGGCACCAACGATGGCCACCGCAAACGGGTTGCTCGAACGGACCATCACTTGGGCCAAGAACGCCACAGATTCAGAAACTGTGTCATCGCTTTATCTCGCCCACTCGAAAAATCAACTGTCCCAGCCGTATCAGCAACTGAGATTCAAGGGAATCGGCGAGGACAGCCCTGCCGGCGAAAATGTCATCGCGAGTTCTTGGATGAGTGGACGCCGCCGCGGATTGCTCTCAAATGTGGTTGTGGGAACCGTAGACCAAGTGCTCATGATGGCATTACGTCAACGTTATTCCATGCTGCGGCACGTGGCGCTCGCCGGGAAAATCATCATTTTCGACGAGGTTCACGCGTATGACACGTACACCTCTGATTACCTCGAGACAACGCTCGAGTGGCTCGCCGAGTATGGCGCGACCGTGATAATGATGTCTGCCACTCTCCCACCGGATCGACGAAATTCACTGGTAAAAGCATTCACAGGCCGTGAAATCGAAGACCCCTGCAATGCGTATCCGCTCATCACCGTGGCATCTCAAACTGAACTGAAGAATATCGCTCCAGCGCCTAGCCCCACCAACCTCGAAGCCTCGATCGAAGTGATTGATGACTCGCTCGATGAGCTCCAGCAACGCATTGACACCTTGCTTGAAGACGGAGGCGTAGCGCTCATCATCTGCAACACGATCGCCCGCGCTCAAGAAACATACCGTGCCTTCAAGCTCTCGCACCCCGATGAGGTTGAACTACACCATGCGGGATTCATGGCCTGGGAACGTTCCGAAAAAGAAGACCTCTTGCGCAAAGAGCTCGGCCCAGACGCTCACCGCGGCGAAGGTAGGCCATACCGCAAGATCGTGGTCGCTACTCAAGTCGCCGAGCAAAGTCTAGATATTGATGCTGATGTCCTAGTCACTGACATCGCGCCCATGGATCTCATAATTCAACGTATTGGGCGCCTGCACCGCCACGAGCGCCCAGACGCCGATCGTCCATCACGCGTACGCGAACCGAAGGTAATTGTTCGCGGTATCGAGACACTTGTGCCCCATCCTGTCCTCGATTCAGGCGCTGAAGCCATCTATGGGTTGAAAGTTCTCCTCTCAACCATTCATCATCTGCCCTCAACTTTTAAAAGGCCGGATGATGTAGCAGCACTCGTTCGCAATGTTTACGCCCCCGAGCAAGACTTACCGGACGAATGGGCTGAGGAATGGGAAAAGGCCTTAATCGCTGACAGTGCACGGGTCAAAACAGCACACGCGCGGTCAAGCAGCTTCCGTATTAAATCTCCCGAAGACTGCACCCGGCTCAGTGACCTTTTCGGCGATCTCCAACAGGCCACTGTCACCCTTGGAGATGACGAGATGGGGGCTGCACAAGTCCGCGATGCAGAACCAACGGTCGAGGTCATCCCGATCGCTGGTGACGAGCAAGAGTATGTCCCATTAGGCACCGACTGGGCAATCACTGGTGATCCAGAACTGAACTACCGCCAAGCGTTCCATCTGGCTTCAAGTACCGTGCGCCTGCCAACACGCATGACTCGATATGACGCAGATTTTGAAGATGTGGTTGGGACCCTTGAACAACTCACACCCACGGCATGGAACAAGCATTACTTACTCAAAGGACAGCTCGCACTGCCCTTAGATGAAGCAGGCGAAGCTGTCCTTGGGCGGTTCAAAATCCGATACACCTCGGAACTCGGAATCGAAATCCTGAGCGATAGACCCGGTGATGATGTCTAACACAATTCTTAATATCGAAGAAAAGTCAACCCGTTTCCCAAAAGTAGAAAGGAGAGAATCGAAGTGAGACACCCTGACAAGCACCCGTCGTTCAACTTGCTTGAACAGCCGTGGATAATCTGCGAAACCTCCAGCGGCACCGAGAAATTGAGCATCAGGCAGATTTTCGATGGCAGTACAACGCCAATTCAGATACGCGGTGATTCCCCCACACAGGACTATGCAGTTCGCCGTATCTTGTTGGCTATCTTCTGGCGGGCTCACCAAGGCGCCGCCGCAGGTTCTCGTAGCTGGGAGACCTGGTTCATTTCAAAGCGACAGGAACTAGCGGAAGACGGAAACGACAATGCGGTCTTGGAATATTTAGACAAATATCAACACCGCTTTGACTTATTCGATCCCGCAGAACCTTTTATGCAGGTCGCTACTCTCGATACAACCAAGGCGACACGACAGCCAGTTTCTCGGATTTTGCCTGACTCTGAGCAGGACTATTTCACAATGCGCACGCACGAGGGGCGTCAGAGCCTCGCATTCGATGAGGCAGCACGATGGCTTATCCATACGCAGGCGTATGACTACTCCGGGATCAAATCTGGCGCTATCGGTGACCCGCGGGTGAAAGGCGGTAAGGGCTACCCAATCGGTACCGGATGGGCCGGAATGACTGGAGGCACAACCATCCATGGACGCTCACTTCTCGAAACCCTTCTACTGAATACCCCTGAGAAAGTTCTCTCCCCTAGTTCCGCAGATGACTTGCCTGTTTGGGAACGCGATGCGGATTCGTCCGCTCAACGAAACGATCGCGCCGGAAAGCTTGCGGAACCCGAAGCGCCGCAGCCAGAAGGTGCGGCAGACCTGGCTACGTGGCAGTCAAGAAGAATTCGCCTATTTACTGAAGAAGACCGAGTAGTGGCAGTCCTGGTTAGCAATGGTGATCAAATCCCAGAGGCAGGAAAAAACGTTTTCGGGGATCCAATGACTCCTTACCGCTTCAGTAAGAATCAGACTAAGAAAGGAAAGCTGGCCTACTACCCCAAAACATATGATGCACAGCGCACCATGTGGCGCTCGCTCGACGCACTACTTGTATCCGAGTCCGATGCCGGTTTTACCGGTGCAGATCATGCGCCTAAACGGCCAGACAACTTAGAAAATTTCTCGAGGATCGCGAAGCAACAGCGCTCTAACGAGATTGCTGATGTAAGCATCGTCTCGATGGAATACGGAGCACAAAGCTCGTCGGTCGGCACAGTAGTCACTGGAAATATTGGCCTGCCTCTCTCACTGCTACAAGATGACGGAGTTTCACGAGTCCAACGCCAATACGTTCGCGATGCTGCGGATGTAACCCGCAACGCGGCTACTTCACTCGGTTGGTTCGCTGGCCAACTGGCTGTTGCGGCTGGCGGCGACTACGAATTCGACGTCGATGCAGCGGACCGTCTGTACACGGTCTTGGAACCACTATTTATCTCCTGGCTCCGTGATCTAAACCTCGAGAACATCGAGGAAGAGGCGATCTCCTGGCAGGCCCAGATCCGTAAACAACTGTTCCAGATTGCTGATGAAGCGGTGCGAGGAGCGGGACAGAAAGCTCTGGTCGGCCGCGTTGTGGATGCTGGAGAAGATGGAGACGGCCGCGTAATCAGTGCCGGATCACTGTATCGCCATCTGCAATATCGGATCAGCCAGGATCTCCCTCTCTTGCGAGAACATGAACGAGAAGAAAGAGCACAGCGACAGAAAGGCGACGCCGAATGAGTGCACCAAACCTTCGGTTCAGTGTGGCAAACACTGTAAACCGATTGCAGACAAATTACCTTGAACGGCCCGAATCAATTGGTGGTACTGAAGCACGCAGAGTTTTCGCGGAATTACGCAAGAGTGCGGCTCGCGAGTTTGGTACCAACCCACTCGCCCTCCAGCAAGTCCTGAGCTTCCTCACCCCTGCGCTTAGTGAGGGCGAGCTCGGCCATGGCGATGCCCCCTCACCTTCTGAGTCTGCGGCTTACTACGCACTCACGCTCTTCGCATCGCACATGCAAAGCGCTACAACGCCAGCACACTCTGAAGATCGCTCATTTGCAATGGCCTGTGGTCGATTGCAAACCATCAGCGAATCAGGGTCACTTAAAGCACGGTTTGATGCTATGCAAACTGCTCGCGAAGAGTCCTCGCGTCTAATTCACCTGCGAACACTGGTCTCGTTGCTAAAGAACGAGAAACTCGCATTTGACTACGGTGCCTTTGCCGTAGACCTGCGCAGCCTGCAGAACCCAGCACATCGCGATGGAGTTCTTCTGCGCTGGGGCCGCGATTATGCGGTCGGAATGCTACGACCATCCCAGCAAGACTCCCCGTTGTCTGACTCCGAATCCTCAGATCTTTCCACCACCACTAACTAGAAAGGCAGTACCCATGTCCCTGGTAATCGATATCCACGCCCTGCAGACTATTCCTCCATCCCTGATCAACCGCGATGACACTGGTGCACCGAAAACCGCTGTCTTCGGTGGTGTCCCCCGCCAACGCGTCTCTTCCCAGTCATGGAAGCGTGCTATCCGTCGGTACTTTGAAACTCAATTTGATAGCGAGCAGATCGGTGATCGTTCCAAACGTTTGCCGGAAAAAATTGCTCTCCGCCTTGTGGAACAAGGCGTCGATGAAGACGACGCTATCGCACGGACTGAGAAGCTGTTCAAAGCTGCGGGGATCAAAACCGAAGTAGACAAGAAGCCAAAGAAGGGCGACGAAGAAGCGAAACACAACCCGTACCCTCGTACCAGCTACTTGATCTTCCTCAGCCAGCAGCAGATCGATCGCGCAGTTGAGGAGCTACTCGCACGCGGCGATGAAAAGCTGACCAAGAACGAAGCCAAGGAAATCCTGGACACGAATCACTCCGTGGACATGGCCATGTTCGGCCGCATGGTCGCAGATGATGCAGCTTTCAACGTCGATGCCGCGGTGCAGGTTGCTCACGCTATTGGTATCCACAACTCCACGCCAGACTTTGACTACTTCACCGCAGTAGATGACCTTGCTGAAGAAGGCGAAGAAACCGGTGCAGGAATGATCGGAACTGTCCAGATGATGTCTTCTACCCTTTACCGGTACGCAACCGTCAACGTGAATGGGCTGGGAGCCAACCTGGGTTCTGCTGAGGTCGCACGCCAGGCAGCGCAACACTTCATCGAAGCGTTCATTGCGTCGATGCCTACCGGAAAGATCAATACGTTTGCTAACCAGACCTTGCCTGAGTTGGTTTACGTAACCATTCGCGATACGCGCCCGGTTTCATTGGTCAATGCCTTCGAGACGCCAGTACTCGAGGAAACAGCCAGCAACTATCAGTCGAATGAGAAACCAAAGACCCGTCGTACCGTGGCCGCTGAGCGACTCGCTCAGGAAGCACGAGATATCGAGGAAGTCTACGGTTTCGTCCCTCAGGCTGCCTTCGTGCTTGGTATTGGCGATCTCACTGTGCCGTTTGAATCCATTGCTGAGAAAACCACGCTCACAGGACTGACGGATCGTGTGGCTGATGAGCTGAAGCGCCTGGCTGGTGAAAGCTAGTGGCTCACTCACTTTTGCTCCTTTTAAAGGGGCCAATGCAATCATGGGGAGATGAGTCTCGCTACAAGACCCGTGCTACAGCAACTACTCCAACAAAGTCTGGAGTCGTAGGTCTCATCGCTGCAGCTCAAGGTCGGCGTCGCACAGACGAAATCGAAGACCTTGCAGCTCTGAGGCTGGCGGTTCGCGTCGACCAATCCGGAAGTCTCCTGCGCGATTACCAGACTGCTCAGCCATGGCAGACAAAACCAAATGCTTCCGCGCATCTCGTCACACGGTACTTCCTTTCGGACGCTGCATTCCTTGTTGCTGTGGAGTCGGATGACCGAGCGCTGCTCGAAAACATCGCGGACGCGCTGAAATCTCCTGTGTTTCCCCTTTTCATGGGACGGCGCTCCTGCCCCGTGCATCCGGGATTAGTCGTCGGCCTGACTGATACTTCCGGCGAGCAGGCCCTTCGAGACCACAAAACTTGGTACGCGACCGCTCAACACAAGAATCAGTCGCCGAAGGATGTCTCTCTAGCGGTCTACCGGGACGCACTTCCCGAAGAGACAGGCGGTGTGCCACGCCAGGACGTTCCACTGTCCTTTGATCCCCAACACCGCCGCTATGGATGGCGCGATGTCATTCGGTGTGACGATGTGGAAATTCACAATCCTGACGGGAAGGAACGCACTTCGCCCCGAGACATCTATTTTGAAACGGTGGTGCAGGCATGAGCACGCTGACGAGAATCTCAATCAACCCAGCGCGGCGTAATGGGCGAAAGCTCCTCACAAATCCCCAAGCCATGCACGCCGCTGTTCGGGCCTCATTCCCGCCGGATATTGCTGAAGACAATGGACGTGTTCTTTGGCGAGTCGACCCGCAAGACCACGAATCCGTGCTGTACATCGTTGGTCCTGAAAAGCCCACGGGCGCTCTAATCGTTGAGCAAGCCGGGTGGGATAGCCGTCCAGCGCAAAGCGCGGACTACGACCGTTTTCTGAATTCCCTCATGAAGGGACAACGGTGGCATTTCGAAATCGTGGGTAACCCCACCTACTCGGCTCCCAACGGCAAACGAGGCAAGGTCAAGGCACACGTATCAGTCCGTCATCAACTCGATTGGTTGTACAAGCAAGCCGATCGAGCAGGTTTCGCGCTTGCTCCGCGTATTGATGATGACTGCACTGACGAGGAACGTGCTCGGTGGTCAGCTGGTGATGCACCGATGGTGATGGAGCGGTGGACCGAAGTGTTCGGCAAACGAAAAGAGCCCCGCGGATCCCGGAACCAAGTCCGCATTGCAAAGGCACGTTTCTCCGGCACTCTCGAAGTCACCGACGCGGCGGCACTTCGGGGCGCGCTTATTAATGGCATTGGTCGTGCACGTGCTTACGGTTGTGGCCTCCTGACCCTCGCGCCAGTGCAGTAAATGACCACGCCACAAGAGTTACCCATCACGCGCCACGCCCTGGCGCAAATGGGAGATCGCATTTCATTTCTGTATGTCGAGCGTGCCACGGTGAACCGTGACGGCAACGCACTAACAATCACAGATCAACGCGGCGTTGCGCACGTGCCAGCCACTCAATTAGCCGTGCTTCTCCTGGGCCCTGGAACGCGCATCACCTATGCCGCGATGGCTTTGCTCGGAGATGCTGGCACCTCGACAGTCTGGGTTGGAGAACGTGGCGTTCGCTACTACGCGAGCGGACGTCCACCTGCGAAGTCTTCTCGGATGGCGGAGCTTCAGGCTGAAGTTGTGTCACACCAGCGGAAGAGACTCGACTGTGCAAAACGAATGTACAATCTCCGCTTTCCCGGAGAGGACCTCACCGGGTTATCGATGGCCAAGCTCCGAGGCCGCGAAGGCGCTCGTATGAAGAAGGTGTACGCCGCGGAGGCTGAGCGCACTGGTGTCTATTGGGACCGCAGGAGTTATGACCCCAATGACTTTGACTCCTCCTCCCCTATCAACCAAGCGCTCTGTGAGTGCTCTTCGAAATGTAGCCCACTGGCGCTCTTTGAAAAGTAGCCCAGTGTGGTCGTAGTTATTGTGCCTGATTTGTTTGTGGTGTTGTGAGTTCGCGGCCTTTGATGCGGTGGCTTACTCCTCGGTGTTGGAAGATTTTTGCGTGGTGGACGATGCGGTCGACCATGGCAGTTGCGACGGTGACGTCTCCGAAGCATTGGGCCCATTGGGAAAACGCCAGGTTGGATGTGACGATGATGGATCCGTGTTCGTAGCGGCGTGAGACGAGTTGGAAGAAGAGGTTTGCTGCGTCTGCCTCAACGGGGATGTATCCGAGTTCGTCGATGATGAGCAGGTGGTATCCGCTTAGGCGTTTGAGTACGGATTCGAGTCGTCCGGTGTTGTGTGCCTCGGTGAGTGTGTTGATCCACCCTGCGGCGGTGTCGAACAGTACTCGGTAGCCTTGCTGAGCAGCGGTTATGCCTAGGGCTGTAGCGAGGTGTGTTTTTCCGGTGCCTGGTGGGCCTAGAAGGACGACGTTTTCAGCGGTTGCGACCCAAGCACCGGTTTCTAGTCGGGCGATGTCAGCGCGGTCGATGCCGGGTTGGGCGCCGAAGTCGAAATCGGCGATGGTTTTGACTGCTGGAAAACCGGCTCGCTTAATGCGTTGGCGCGCTCCGGATTCAGCGCGTGCGGTGGCTTCTACTGAAAGTACCGCGGCGAGGTATTCCTCGTAGGTATACGATTCTGCGCGTGCTTGTTCAGCAATGGTGGCGTAAATGGTGTTGATACGTGGGGCTTTCAGCGTCTGTGACAGGTGCGCAATCGTTGCTTGGGTGTCGTGGGCGTGCGTGTGGGGCATAGTCGAATCCAATCTTCTTTGGGGGGGCTAGGCGATTGAGTCGTAGATGGCTAAATCGGCTACCTCTACGTCGTTGTCTGGTGTGTGGGTGTGTCGTTGGGGTCCGGTGATTAGCTGTCGCATGCGTCGTGCGGCGTGTCGGTGGGCAGGGTCGGTGATGACGTGGTGTTTGCCCCAGTAACGCCGGTGGCAGGCAGCGATTTCGCCGGATGGTCCTGTGACAGTGATTTCTTCTAGACAGGTGCGCACGGTCACAAGCCTGTCGATGAAGGCGGGGTCGACGCTGTATTGGTTGGTGTCGACGGTGATGTAGTAGTTGCGTGGCAGGCGTACTGCAGGACGGATCCCGATCGTTGGGGTATACGGCGGAAGTGGACGCATGGACTGTTGGTCGGTGCGAAACAGATCGATCGGGCGGGTTTTCAACGTGGCATGGGTGCGGGTATTGGCCACGGTGCTAAACCATTCATCGAGTTGGTCTTGCACATCCTGCGGGTTGCTGAAGTGCCGGCCTGGGAAAAAGGAGCGCTTCATATAGCCGTTGGTGCGTTCAACGATGCCTTTCGATTCCGGATCTCTCGGCGGGGCCTGGACGATCTTGGTGCCGATTGCACCGGCGAACGCAGCGACTGGCTCACACAGGCGGGCTTTGCCGATGCCAGCTTCCCGGTCCCATACCAGCCGGTCGGGCACGGCTTTGAAGTCACGCTCGATGAGCTGCCACATCCCAGCTATCAGATCATCAGTTGTACGAGTCGGAAGCAGACAGGCGGCGGCGAATCGGGAATGCGATGCCGCCATCACCAGCACCGGGAATGGTCGGTGCACACCGCTTGCATCGGGCAACCCGCCGGCGGCAAAAGTCAGGTCGCACTGGATTTCACGCCCGGGAAGATGGGTGAGCGTGTCCACGGGGTCTGCGGGAAGATACTCGGGTCGGATCCGGGCAATGTTTTTGCGCAGCCACGATTCTGACCCGGTCCACCCAACGCGCTGTCCGATGACTTTTGCGTTAAGACGTGGAGTTTCAGCCAGCAACGCGCGTACTTGTGGTTCGAAGGCATCGAAACTTGTGGTTTTAGCCCGACGCGGCGGGTATTTCGGAGGCGAATCCGAAGCGAGTGCCCGCTCGACAGTCTTTTTCGCGCAGCCAACCTCGTTGGCAATCTTGCGTATCGATAAACCCTGCCCACGCAGGTATCGGATCTGTGCCCATTGCTCCAAAGAAATCACCCATCCAATCTTTTTCGGATGGGCTACTTTTCGGGGAGCGTTTTGGGCTACTTTTCAAAGAGCGCTGACACGCTCACTGCGGCTAGCGCAGCTCTTTATGGCATTGCGCATGCCGTAGTAGCGGGAATGGGGTTCATTCCCGCGCTCGGTGTGATCCATACAGGAACCGATCGCTCTTTCGTGTACGACATTGCGGATTTGTATAAGGCCGAGATTGCTATTCCCGCGGCTTTCGAAGCTGTAGCCAGCGCACAGGGCATGCCATCTGTCACTGTGCGGAGGATGGTGCGGGACGCAATCGTCGAAAAGCGATTGATGCAGCGGATGGTCCGCGACCTCAAGTTCGTTATGGACGTACCGGATGACGAACTCTTCAAAGACGCAGAACTCTTACTTTGGAGCGAACTCGAAGTCATTTCTTCGGGTGTCAATTGGGCTGAGCACGAGGCGCTCACATGATGGTTCTTGTGGTTACGGCATGCCCGGCTGGCCTGCGGGGTGACCTGACCAAATGGCTCACAGAACTCACACCTGGCACATTCGTGGGTTCGCCTTCGGCTCGCGTTCGCGATCTCCTATGGGATAGAACGACAGATCTAGTCCGTGACGGGCGGGCACTGCTGGTTTACTCATCCAACAACGAGCAGGGCATGGAATTTCGCACGCACCGGCACGACTGGACTCCAACAGACTTTGACGGCCTCACGCTCATGGTCAGGCCAGCCGCTCCTAGTAAAAAAGCGAGAAGGACCGGCTGGAGTAGAGCGAGACGACAGAGGCAGCGTAGATAAGGTCCCAAAGTCGTCGACGAGTACTCACAGCGCCCGATTCCTCAATCTCTGATGTTCGTGAACCCTCGGGAGACGATGATGGATGGCGAAAAGCCCGGCTCCCCGCCCCCACTCACCCCGCAGGAAAGTGCGGGGGGCGGGGGCGGGAGCCGGGCTCGTCGTTAAGCGCGGGCGTTTAGGCGCTTAGAACTGATCGAAGCCGTACTCGTCGAGCGGCACGGATGCGCCAGTGAACTCGCCGTAGCCTTCGTCGCCGTAGATCGAATCGCCGAAGGACGGAATCGAGTAGGCGGCGGAACGTGCGGCCTCCGTCGGCTTGACGGAGATGTTGCGGTAGCGCGAGATACCCGTACCGGCCGGGATGAGCTTACCGATGATCACGTTCTCCTTGAGGCCGATCAGCTTATCGGAGCGCTTGTTGATCGCGGCGTCGGTGAGCACGCGCGTCGTCTCCTGGAAGGAGGCGGCGGACAGCCACGACTCGGTCGCGAGCGACGCCTTGGTAATACCCATGATCTCACTGCGCAGCTCAGCCGGCTCGCCGCCCTCGGCAACGGCCTGGCTGTTGATCTGGCGTGCCTCGGACAGGTCGACCAGGGTGCCCGGCAGGAACTCGGTCGCGCCCGCATCGATGACGGTGCCGCGGCGCAGCATCTGGCGGATGATGATCTCGATGTGCTTGTCGTGAATCGACACACCCTGGGTGCGGTAGACAGCCTGAACCTCGTCGATGAGGTGCTTCTCCACACCGCGGCGGCCGAGGACCTCGAGCACGTCGTGCGGATCAGCCGCACCGCGCAGCAGGCGGTCGCCGACGTTGACCTTGTCGCCGTCCTTAAGCGAGCGCTCGATCATGGCGTCCGGGTTGGACTCCATCGGGCGGCGCACCTGAGCCAGGCCCTGACGCTTGGACAGCTTCTCGTAGACCACGTCGTCGGAGCCGTCCTCCGGGTGGATGGTCAGGGTCCAGAAGTTGCCCTCGTCCTCCAGCGAGATCTCGCCGGCGACAGACGCGATCGGGGCGCGGTTCTTCGGCACGCGGGCCTCGAACAGCTCCTGGACACGCGGCAGACCACCGGTAATGTCGCCGCCGACACCACCCTGGTGGAAGGTACGCATGGTCAGCTGGGTACCCGGCTCACCAATCGACTGGGCCGCGACAATGCCGACAGCCTCGCCGATGTCCACCAGCTTGCCGGTGGCCATGGACTTGCCGTAGCACTTCGCGCACACACCGGTCGGGGTCTGGCAGGTCAGCACGGAGCGGACCTTGATCTCCTTGACACCGGCCTCGACCAGGGTGTCGATGCGCTCCTCGGACAGGTCGTTGCCTGCCTCGAGGATGACCTTGCCGTCGGCGTCGGTCGCATCCGCGGCCAGCACGCGGCCGGACACGGAGGTCTCCACCAGGTCGTGGCGGACGTGGTTGCCCGTTCCTGTCGCTTCTGCGACAGGAACCTTGACACCCTGGTGGGTGCCGCAGTCGTCCTCGCGGACGATGACGTCCTGCGCGACGTCCACGAGACGGCGGGTGAGGTAACCGGAGTCAGCGGTACGCAGAGCGGTATCCGCCAGGCCCTTACGGGAACCGTGGGAGTTGTTGAAGTACTCCATCACGGACAGGCCCTCGCGGAAGGAGGTCTTGATCGGACGGGTGATGTACTCACCGCGGGAGTTCACGACCATGCCCTTCATGCCGGCCAGGGTCCAGATCTGGCGCATGTTACCGGCAGCACCGGACTTCACGATCATCGGAATCGGGTTGTCGTCCGGGTACAGATCCTCGACAGCCTGACCCACCTTGTTGGTGGCGTCCTGCCACAGCTCCACAAGACGGTCGTAGCGGTTCTCTTCGGTAAGAGCACCCTTCTCCCAGAACTTGCGCTCGATCTCTGCGGCTTCCTTCTCGTACTCGTCCAAGATCTCGGTCTTGTTCGGGAGCACGAGCACGTCGGACATGGTGATGGTGATGCCCGAGCGGGTCGCCCAGTAGAAACCGGCGTCCTTGAGCTTGTCCATCGTCTGCGCGACGGTGATCATCGGGTACTTCTCCACCATGGCGGAGATGATGTCGCCGAGCAGGACCTTGCCGGAGCCGCCGCCCTTACGGACCATGGCGCCTTCCTGGTATGGGAAGTTGAACGGCAGCATCTCGTTGAACATGATGCGGCCGAGCGTGGTCTCCGCGGTCCAGGTCTGGCCCTTCTCCCAGCCGTCCGGGAACTGCTCTGCCTCGATCTCGCGCGTCGGACGCAGGTGGCTGATGCGCACCTTGATCGGGGCCTGCAGGCCCAGCACACCGCGGTCGTAGGCCATGATGGCCTCGCGGTGATCGGAGTAGGTGCCGCACTCCGGGCCGTTCTCGTCGGCCGGTGCGTATGCGCCCTGGCCACCGATCTCGCTCTCGCTCTTGACCATGGTCAAGAAGTACAGGCCGGTGACCATATCCAGACGCGGCATAGCCAGCGGCTTACCGGATGCCGGGGACAGGATGTTGTTGGAGGACAGCATGAGGACACGTGCCTCAGCCTGTGCCTCAGCGGACAGCGGCAGGTGAACAGCCATCTGGTCGCCGTCGAAGTCGGCGTTGAAGGCCTCACATGCCAGCGGGTGCAGCTGGATGGCCTTACCCTCGACCAGGACCGGCTCGAAGGCCTGGATACCAAGGCGGTGCAGCGTCGGTGCGCGGTTGAGCAGCACCGGGTGCTCGGCAATCGCCTCTTCGAGCACGTCCCACACCTCGGGGCGCTGACGCTCGACCATGCGCTTGGCGGACTTGATGTTCTGCGCGTAGTCGTTGTCGACCAGGCGCTTCATCACGAACGGCTTGAACAGCTCGAGAGCCATCAGCTTCGGCAGACCGCACTCGTGCATCTTGAGCTGCGGACCGACGATAATCACCGAACGGCCGGAGTAGTCCACACGCTTACCAAGCAGGTTCTGGCGGAAGCGGCCCTGCTTGCCCTTGAGCAGGTCGGACAGGGACTTCAGCGGACGGTTGCCCGGACCGGTGACCGGGCGGCCGCGACGACCGTTGTCGAACAGCGCGTCAACGGACTCCTGCAGCATGCGCTTCTCGTTGTTCACGATGATCTCGGGCGCACCGAGGTCGATCATGCGCTTCAGGCGGTTGTTGCGGTTGATCACGCGGCGGTACAGGTCGTTCAGGTCGGAGGTGGCGAAGCGGCCACCGTCGAGCTGAACCATCGGACGCAGCTCCGGCGGGATCACCGGGATAGCGTCGAGGATCATGCCGGCCGGGTCGTTGCCGGAACGCTGGAACGCAGCGACGACCTTCAGGCGCTTGAGTGCGCGGACCTTCTTCTGGCCCTTGCCCTCAGCGATGATCGTGCGCAGCTCCTCGGACTCAGCGTCCAGGTCGAAGTTGCGGATCAGGGTTTGGATCGCCTCGGCGCCCATGCCGCCGGTGAAGTAATCCTCGTAGCGGTCAACGAGCTCCTCGTAGAGGTTCTCGTCGATGATCATCTGCTTCGGGGCGAGCTTGATGAAGGTGTTCCAGATCTCGTCGAGACGCTCGATCTCGCGCTCGCCCGCCTCGCGCATGTGCTGCATTTCCTTATCGGCAGCATTCTGCACCTTCTTGCGCGCAGCGGCGGTGGCGCCCTCGGACTCGAGCTCGGCGAGGTCCTCCTCGAGCTTCTGGGCACGGTCCGCGATCTCGGACTCGGTGTCCTGCTCGACTTCCTTCTTCTCCAGGATCATCTCCGCCTCGAGGGTGGACATGTCGTTGTGACGTGCCTCCTCGTCGACAGAGGTAATGATGTTGGCAGCGAAGTAAATGATGCGCTCGAGGTCCTTCGGCGCCAGGTCCAGCAGGTAGCCCAGGCGGGACGGAACGCCCTTGAAGTACCAGATGTGCGTGACCGGAGCGGCCAGCTCGATGTGGCCCATGCGCTCGCGGCGCACCTTGGACTTGGTCACCTCGACGCCACAGCGCTCACAGATGATGCCCTTGTAGCGGACGCGCTTGTACTTGCCGCAGGAGCACTCCCAGTCGCGGGTCGGACCGAAAATGCGCTCGCAGAACAGGCCGTCCTTCTCCGGCTTGAGGGTGCGGTAGTTGATCGTCTCCGGCTTCTTCACCTCACCGTGCGACCAGCGGCGGATGTCTTCGGCGGTGGCCAGGCCGATGCGGAGCTCATCGAAGAGGTTTACGTCAAACACGTAAATGCCCTTTCACCTCCCATTTCGCGGGAGGATTGAAGTTGAATTAGTTCTTCGTTTTAAGTCTTAATTGCGTGCCGACGCACGGCAGAAGCGCTCGCGCGCTTATGCCGTGTCGGCTGCGGAACCCTCGTCGCGGGACAGGTTGATGCCCAGTGAGGATCCTGCCTGGTCGTATTCGTCGTCGTCGCCGGACAGCTCCATCGGAGTGCCGTCAGTGGACAGCACCTCGACGTTGAGGCACAGCGACTGCAGCTCCTTGAGCAACACCTTGAAGGACTCCGGGATGCCCGGATCCGGGATGTTGTCGCCCTTGACAATCGCCTCGTACACCTTCACGCGGCCCACAACGTCATCGGACTTGATGGTCAGCAGCTCCTGCAGGGTGTAGGCAGCGCCGTACGCCTGCATTGCCCACACCTCCATCTCGCCGAAGCGCTGGCCACCGAACTGGGCCTTACCACCCAGCGGCTGCTGGGTAATCATGGAGTACGGGCCGGTGGAGCGGGCGTGAATCTTCTCGTCCACCAGGTGGTGCAGCTTGAGCATGTACATGTAGCCGACGGAGATCGGGTACTTGAACGGTTCGCCGGAGCGGCCGTCGAAAAGCAGGGTCTTGCCGTCGCCGTCCACCATGACCTCGCCGTCGCGGTTCGGCTTGGTGTTGGCCAGCAGGCCGGCGATCTCCTCGTTGGTGGCACCGTCGAACACCGGGGTCGCGGTGAGGGACTCCGGCGGAACGTCGTAGAGGTGCTCCGGAAGGGTCTCCAGCAGCTTCGCGTTCTTCGGGTCGTCCGGGTTGACGGTCCAACCTGCGTGCGCCAGCCAACCGAGGTGAACCTCGAGGACCTGGCCGATGTTCATACGACGCGGCACACCGTGGGTGTTCAGGATGATGTCCACCGGGGTGCCGTCAGCCATGAACGGCATGTCCTCCTCGGGGAGGATCTTGCCCACGACACCCTTGTTGCCGTGGCGGCCGGCCATCTTGTCGCCGTCCTGGATCTTGCGCTTCTGGGCGACGTAGACGCGGATCATCTCGTTGACGCCCGGCGACAGATCGTCGTCGTCCTCACGGGAGAAGCGACGGACAGCGATGACCTTGCCGGTCTCACCGTGCGGCACCTTCAGTGAGGTGTCGCGGACCTCGCGTGCCTTCTCACCGAAGATGGCGCGCAGCAGGCGCTCCTCCGGGGTCAGCTCGGTCTCGCCCTTCGGGGTGACCTTACCGACGAGGATGTCGCCATCGCGGACGTCCGCACCGATGCGGATGATGCCGCGCTCGTCGAGGTCCTTGAGCACGTCCTCGGAGACGTTCGGGATCTCGCGGGTGATTTCCTCGGCGCCCAGCTTCGTGTCGCGGGCATCGATCTCGTGCTCCTCAATGTGCACGGAGGTCAGGATGTCCTGCTCCACCACGCGCTGGTTGAGGATGATGGCGTCCTCGTAGTTGTGGCCCTCCCACGGCATGAATGCCACGAGCAGGTTGGTGCCCAGCGCCATCTCGCCGTTCTTGGTGCCCGGGCCGTCAGCGATGACCTGGCCGGCCTCAACGCGGTCGCCTGCAGAGACGATCGGGGTCTGGTTGTAGCAGGTGCCCTGGTTGGTGCGCTCGAACGTGCGCAGCAGGTAGGACTCGCGCTGACCCTCGTCGTCCATGATGGTGATGACGTCACCGGTGACATCCTCGACAACACCAGCGTTCTTGGCGATGACAATGTCGCCTGCGTCGTAGGCGGCGCGCAGCTCGGTGCCGGTGGCCACGTACGCGGCGTCGGAACGCAGCAGCGGCACTGCCTGCTTCTGCATGTTCGCACCCATGAGCGCGCGGTTAGCGTCGTCGTGCTCGAGGAACGGAATCATCGCCGTAGCGACGGAGACCATCTGGCGCGGGGAGATGTCGACGTAGTCGACGTCCTTGGCACCCACGACACCGATGTCGCCGTCCTTGAGGCGCACCTCGATGCGCTCGGCGGTGATGTTCATGTCCTTGTCGTGCTCGGTGGCCGCCTCAGCAATTGCGTAGCGGTCCTCCTCGTCGGCGGTGAGGTATTCGATCTCCTCGGTGATCTTGCCGTCGACGACCTTCTGGTACGGCGTCTCAATGAAGCCGAACGGGTTCACACGTGCATAAGAAGACAGTGCGCCAATCAGGCCAATGTTCGGGCCCTCAGGAGTCTCGATCGGGCACATGCGACCGTAGTGCGACGGGTGGACGTCTCGGACCTCGATGCCGGCGCGCTCACGGGACAGGCCACCCGGGCCGAGTGCGGAGAGACGACGCTTGTGAGTCAGACCAGACAGGGAGTTGTTCTGGTCCATGAACTGCGACAGCTGGGAGGTGCCGAAGAACTCGCGGATCGCCGCGGAGACCGGGCGAACGTTGATCAGGGAGGTCGGAGTGATCGACTCAGCGTCCTGCGTGGTCATGCGCTCGCGCACGACGCGCTCCATGCGGGACAGGCCGACGCGGACCTGGTTCTGCACCAGCTCGCCCACGGTGCGCAGGCGACGGTTGCCGAAGTGGTCGATGTCGTCGGTGTTGATCGGGATGACAACGCCCTCCGGGGAGGTCATCTCACGCTCACCCGCGTGCAGGCGCACGAGGTACTCGAGCGTGGTGGCGATGTCCTCTTCAGTCAGGGTCATCAGGCCTTCGTGGTCGCCGCCGAGGCCGAGCTTGCGGTTGACCTTGTAGCGGCCGACGCGTGCGAGGTCGTAGCGCTTCGCGCGGAAGAAGGCGTTCTCGAGCAGGGACTGCGCGAGATCGCGGGTCGGCTGCTCGCCCGGGCGCTGCTTGCGGTAGATCTCCAGCAGTGCCTCGTCGGTGTTGGCCACGCCATCGTTCTCCAGCGTGGACATCATGATCTCGGAGAAGCCGAAACGGTCCTTGATCTGCTGCTCGGTCCAGCCGAGGGCCTTCAGCAGGACGGTCACCGGCTGACGGCGCTTGCGGTCGATGCGGACACCGACGGTATCGCGCTTATCGACGTCGAACTCCAGCCATGCACCACGTGACGGGATGACCTTCACGGCGTGGAGCGGACGCTCGGTGGACTTGTCGATCGTCTCGTCGAAGTAGACGCCCGGGGAACGCACCAGCTGGGAGACAATGACACGCTCGGTGCCGTTGACGATGAACGTGCCCTTGTCCGTCATCAGCGGGAAGTCGCCGATGAAGACGGTCTGGGACTTGATCTCCTGGGTGTCGTTGTTAATGAACTCCGCGGTGACGTACAACGGTGCGGAGTAGTTGATGTCCTTGTCTTTACACTCGTCGATGGTGTACTTGACATCTTCGAAGCGCGGCTCGGACAGAGACAAGCTCATGTTGCCCGAGTAATCCTGGATCGGAGAGATCTCCTCCAGGATGTCTTCGAGACCGGACGTGATGCGGGCGTCGTCGCCGCGCTCTTCTGCCTGACGCTCACGCCACTCGGGCGTGCCGACGAGCCAAGCGAAGGATTCTAACTGAACATCAAGGAGCCCAGGAAGCGCAATCGGCTCGTCGATCTTCGCGAACGAGTAGCGCTCCGGAGCTCCGGGAATCGTGGCCACTGACTTGGTCTGGCGGGAGACTGCCAAGATGGGTCCTTCCAGCACCTCACGCGGGGCCCGTACACGGCGCATATGCACTGGTCACCCGCTGGATAATTAGCGTTTATTGTTAGCTGCGACAGCTGTGGAAGCCCCCGGGAGTCCAGAATGCACAAAATCACCTTGTCAAATCAATGTTTTCGCATTGACGCAAGGTTTTCCTCATACACACTGGCGACGGCTTCCAGCGCAAGGAGACAGCTTATACCCCCGCTGCTCGCTTGTAAAGCCGATATCTACCGATATCTATCAATCCGGTATCTATCTATACCTACCGTCGCTCGCCGGAAACCATACCACCGGCAGGCCCTCCCACCGTAACGCCGCAGCACGCAGCGCGTCTACGCGCGGTGCGATGCCGCACGTAGGCGCCCGCCCGGACGGAACGCACCGATCAGACCGGCCAGCGCCAACAGGGTGCCGACCCCGATGACGGCATAGGTCACGGTGCGCGACAGCCCCTGGGTGACCTTTGGCAGCTGCCCGGTCAGCGCCTCCATCTGCTGCTCGTCCATCACTGCGTCGTAGGAGTAAATCTCGCGCACGCGCTCGCCAGAGCGGTCCGCGTAGTAGTCGTCGACCTTCTCGTTGATCCCGACGACCAGGCCCGTGATCTGGTCGACAGTGATTTCGCGCTCGGCGGCGTGGTGCTTGAATGCCTTTCTCGCTTCCCCGTCGGGCCCGGGCACCATCAGCGAGTTCTGCTCGCCCGGGTAGAGCTCCGCGACATTGGTGTCGGGGATGGTCTGCGTGAAGGTGTAGACCGTCCGCCCCGCCACCTCGCTTTCGCCGGTGAATTCCGCGTCGACCGCGGCGCGCAGCGTCGGGTCGAAGACGGGGTAGCTCTCTTTTTGCACATCAGACGGGAATTTCAGCCACACTCCGTCGATGTCGACCGTTTCTTCCGGCAGCGCCATCACGGTGCTCACCCGCGCCGGCTCGTCGAAGCGGCCTGTTTTCCGGTCCATTTCCATCGACCACGTCGCGGCCGTGACCAGATTCTCGAAATCCGATTCTTTGTCCCCGCGCAGTAGCGAGTCGCCCACGCGCAACGCCACGGCCTTATCTGTCGCCGGGTTCTGCACCGTCATGTGCAGCTGACGCGTGAGCGGCACAGTCACGTCCTTGGCCGTGCCGTCGTCCTTGGCCTCCCCCACCGTCGCTTCCGGGTCGTGGAGCGTCCACGTGGTGTTCTCCAGGTTCAGCGGGAAACGCGCATCACCGTTGAGGAACCGCGGCGCGATCAGCCCCGCAACGATCAACGCCAGACCAAGCCCGACGAGCAGGGCTGACACGATGCGGGATTTAGGGAGCATGCGAGCGAGTGTACAAGCCAACCCACCCCAGGCACACGGTCACCACGCCGCGCTAGTTCATCAGTACCGCGATCGCGTCGCCGCGCTCAGCTGCCGCCGCGTAGATCGCGGCCAGCTCCCCCACCGCATAGGAATTCTCCACCGCCCCCAGCTCAACACCAGCGAGCACGGACGAAAGCTTATCGACGACACCCGCCTCATTCCCCCTCAACCCGTCCGTCTCCTGCTGCGGATCCAGATCCGTGCCGCCATAGACAATCGCCTCCGCGTCCTCCTCCCCCACGAGATCGACCAGCACGCGGTACGTCGCCGCATGAAGCTTATCGACGTCCCCCACCGGCCACGTCTCTTCCTCCATCGCCTCGAACACCGCATCCGCCCGAACCTCTGCCTCAGCGGACAGAAGCGCCGAATACTCCTCCGCCGGCACCGACACATAGATCGGAATCGGACCGCTCACCGCCGCATCAGCCAGCGTCTCCACCCCCAGCGCCTCCGACTCCGGCGAAGCCGACCCTGCGGTCTTCACTGAAACGCTCTCATCAGAAGCAGACAACATCCGATCCAAAGCCCGGTCAGTGTATTTGTTCAAGCCACGAAAACGCGACGAGACCAGCCATTGCAGTTCTGAGGCTTCACGGAAGAACTTCTTCTTCGCCCCCTCCTGGATGATTCCCCCTTGCATCAGGGTGATCGCTTCTGACTCCAGCCTCAGGAATCGATCGAGCTGACCAACACTGCTCGGTAACAACGTGTTGTACAAAATATCCACGTCGTGATCCAAGCCCCGTTGCAATTCAGGCCCTATCTCTTCGTCTTTCAGCTGCTCGATCTCATCGACCACATAACTGATGTCGGGATTCTTCACCCCGAACCCCGGAAGATAGCGGAACATGTAACGCGCGAGCGGATCATCAAACGAACGCTCCGCCAACGGGCGAATCCCCTCACGAATCGCCTTTAGCTCACTGCGGCTCGCATGCTCTTTGAGTTGGTCGATCCAACTCACATTCGGATCGACCAACTCAGCCAGTTCAGGGTTGACTTCATTCACTACCCGAAGAATCTCGCCTCGAGCAGCCTTCATCTGGTTTTCCGGATCCAACTTCTCGAACACAGCATTAACCCCTTGCGTGCGAACCTGAGGACTCAGACCAGGTCGCGGTTGGGCGTAGCGACACCTAAATCATAGTTTCTGCGCTTCTATGTAGAGCCGGACGCTAACTGCGCCACGCTTGTAAGAGCTGGTGTTCGGTATACGCGAAATCAGGATCGACGCTTTCCACCGCCCCTACAAGACGCTGCTCCCACTTCTTCATCAATTCATCCCCAATCGGGCCGATCGGCCCGCTGACTCCCTCAACCGCCGCATCAAGCACGATCCCAGCAATATCGAAATCCGGGCGCGTCCACCCACGCCCCTGACTCAACTCCAAAAAAGCCCCACACGCGTCAAGCGCACCAAACGGGTCATCAATCCCCTCATGGCACAACCCAGCCGTCCCCCACAAATGCATAGCGACCAACTCATCGCCCCCGCTCGGGGTGTCAGTAGCTGTGACGAAACGATGCACATCCAACGGCGGATACGCCGCCGCGTCATACTTAAGCAGCGTCATCGTCGCCCACCGAGCCACCGGCGAACCAGCAAGCACCTCATTAGCCTCACGACCAGGAACAGCATTGCCTTCCCGCCCACGAACACTGCAGGAATTAATCAAATTACGCGCAAGCGCCCCAACCACGGTCACATGCGTATCCGCATCACGAGAATCAGCCAGAACCTCCCTAGCCTGACCCCACGTCAAATCCGGAATCGGTGCCAGCTCAACACCAGAAAGATACTGCTCAACAGAAATCAACGGCGGAAGCTCAACAGCCACAAGTCACACCCTCTCTATTTCGGATCCGGCCGGTAGAAGTACGGGTCGCGCTCCACACGATTAATGCTCAAACCACGGGTATCGAAATTCGCCTTTAGCCACTCCGCAAACTGCGGCGTATAAAGCTGATCCATCCACAAATCAGGATTAGACGGAGTAGTACGAGTCCTAAACACCGGAGCCTGTGGCGTATCTTCATACAAATTGAAAGCACGAAAACCGTGGTAGGCCCCAAACTGGCTGACAAACGTCGCCTCAGCAATCCTCGCCCCACCCTGATTCAACGCCTCACGAATCGCAGGAGCCATCTCGCTTTCAGCCACCAGCGCCCCCAAAGCCTCCGTCAAACCATATTGCGGCATCGGTGTCCCATCGGTGTCTTTTCGAACTTCCAACACCTCAAAGCTTTGGCCGTCGAACTCGTTGAAATCCTGGGTCTCAGTCATCTTCAACATATGAAAAGACCCGTCGTATTCGAACAGAGCGGAAACAATTGCTGCATCGATTCGGTAGCAGATCATCGTTTAACTCCTCCAGCTTGGCTACATAAAATCAGACAAGAGACGTCCGCTCTGATGCATGTCACTGATCTGACCGAGCTTCTTAACCAGATCGTCCTTGTCAGTTGAACCCTTAATATACTCGTGTATTGCCCGAGATTCCCGGTTGCTGTGGACACCGCTACCATGGTGACCGAGACGAAAATCCTTGTCCATCTTCGTATTGGGCAAGTATTCGCCGTTGGCTGCGTCGTTCAAGTTCAGCCCGTGTTTATCGAAAATCTGACGACACTGCTCCATATGTCCGCGATTAAGTCGTGCCGGGATCATGTGGTGCGCCTGGTCTCCCGGAGCAGCGAGCTTCCCTGCGCTCGTCATATTTTCACGCAGAGCCCTTGCATTCAGCTCCGTGGCGTTTGAATATTTTCCGGTCCAGATTTGCCGCGCTTCATCCCACGTAGCAGGTTCATATGCCTGCAATCCCAGAAAATCGATCCAATTACCAGGATGGGTCACGTACCCCTGCGCCGAAGCAACCTGGGGCGCGACCCCTAAGGGATCCTGAGCGTTGTAGATCCCAGCAGATGGCTGGTAATACCGGTATCTGTTATATGCCCATCCGGATTCACGATCGATGTATTGCCCAGCGAAGAGAAGCGGAGGCTCGTCCTCGCCATGCCAAGCTCGAACACCATACAGAGTTTGGGTGGCGTAACCGGTCATCACACCAGAATCCGGATCTACGACTTCCAGTGGCGCGCCGGCAAGGTCCGCCATGAGAAAATTAAATCTAGCTTCGACCCGTGCATCCGGACATGCTGACGGGTTGCTTTCTCGGACCGTAGCGAGGGTGAGCTGGCCGGTAAGATCCCCTGTGAGAGGATCAATAGTCCACACGTGCCCAGCCCCTAGCTGATAGCGGAAAGCGGCATCTGAATTAGCAAGTGGGACAGTCGCTGGAGAAGCGTGTGTGATTTGTTCAGCAACAAGCCGGTCGCCCGCATGGACAAACACCCACCGAGTCAGAACTTCTCCCGAAGCGGTGTCAACTCGTTCTTTGGCGACGCGACGCCCTAAGGGATCATACGCGTAACGATAACCCACTCCGGGTTCCTCGGAGCTAGTAAATCCGATAGGTTGCTCACCAGTTGCGTAGAAAAACTGATGAATCAACGGCTTCTTACTGATGCGCTTAGTTACAGATTTCACGACTCGACCAGCGGCATCGTAGGTGTAGGTAGTTCGTCCAACCCTCTTCGGCAGTGTCCCTTTAAATTCGATTCCCGAATCCGAATAGAGCCTTCCTAAATGATCTGACCGAACAGAAGCCGTTAGATGCTCTTCTTTCACATTATTTACACGGCTGACACCGTCCAAGTCAGCCTGAGTATCAACCGATGTCAACCTACCAGCAGGGGAAAAGCTATATGACTCGTTTGCCCTCGATGCGTGTTCAACGGTTTCGCATTTCGTGTCTGTCGATAGTTCCCTGGTCAGACCCGTAGCGCGACCAAGCACATCGAGTTTGTAATCTGTGATCCCCCGAAGGTAATCGACACTGGAATCGAGAGCACCGTCACCTCGCCAATTAAACATCCGCGAAGCGACCGTGCGCAGTCCTCCCTGGACAGAGGAGTCGAGGACACTCAGTGTGTCCCCAATGGTGCGACCGCGGGCATCTGTCTCGAATCTGCGATTCAGCGCTCCGACGGTTAGCCGATTTCGGTAGCCACGTTCGTCAACACCCAGCGAAATCTCTGCGACGGTCTCGAAGAATTCAGATCCATCCTCTTTGTAAAGGTGCGCGACTTCAGATATTTCACTGTTGGAGTCAAAATAGTGTTGGGTGCAAAGCGCATCGCCGAGCGGGAGACGTAGAAGTTCTTGACCGATTTGCCCAGTTTGGCTAAACGTTCTTTTGTATGTCGTGGACTCACCGGACTTAAGTGTGACTATCTCCGATTGAGATTTTCCAAGATCGTCAACTACATAGTCAATCGTAGCTTCAGGCCCTGCGATCTGCGTTAATGTCCCAAAGTCGTCATACCTGTATTGTGTCACACCAAGTGCATCGGCTACCGTTTTGATCCGCCCGTCCGCATATCTGGAGAGAGTGGTGGTGCCCGCCGCTGATGTGGAACTCATCAGCAAACCATCCGGAGTTACGCTAGTTGTGGTGGCAAAGCCGTTATAGTCCACCTCTCTCGCGGTTCGACCGTCAAGATCGTAGGAGAACGTCCAAGACATCTCATCTGCATTTGTGATGCGGACCAGCTGCATCTGGGTGTTGTATTCCAAACGAGTGACAGCCCCAGTTGCATCTGTCGTTGAAATTGGTTCGTCAAAAACCGTGTATTTCGTGTGCTTAGTTGCCCCGATCTCATTTGTAAACGATGTACGGTTCCCCTCCCCGTCATAGGTGGCGACATTGGAGGATCCGTCAGGACGAACAACTCGCGTAAGCCAACCTTCAGGGGTGTATTCAAAAAGGGTCGTCGCACCGACAGCATCGATGATCTCGATGACTTGACCTCGAACATCAAGTATTTTGCTGGTTCGCCGACCCGCAGCATCTACAGAGGCCGTTTCCCGGCCCGCATCGTCACACTCAGTGAAAGTGGTTGAACCATCAGAGTATGTCGTGGACCGGGGGACGATGCCGCTCGGGCGCATCTCATAGTCAAAGTTCGTCGTTGCACCTGACGGAGAAGCTACAGATCGTACGAGGCCAAAAGAGTCAACCTCGTATTCGGTCACATGACCATCTGCGCCAATATAGCGAACGGGCTTTCCCCATTCACCAGCCTCGATAGCGATGCTCGTACCATTGGGCAGATTGACCCGAGTGAGCACTCCGTCCTCAGAATAGAAATACCTTGTTGTTACTCCGGCCGAATTCGTGTGTGAAGTACACGAATGATAATGGTCGTAGGAAGCATCTTCAACCGCGCCTTCAGGCGTAACTATTCTCCAAACATCACCGGCAGCGGTTGAGCGAAAAACTGTCGGGCGAATGTCACCAAGAAAATCATCATGCAACCACTCATCCGGAACAGTCCAGGTTTCGTCATCACGAAGCGAAGTTCGCCCACGCCCAGTCATGCCTGCAGCTGTCAGCCCTCCCTCGACGAGCGCATTGTAGAGAGGTAATTCCTCGAGGCGAGCGAAATATTTATCAACAATGCTGTCGCCCAACTCCAGCGGATCACCTTTAAACTCGCCAGCGGTCTCAATCGCCACGCAAAGTCGACCGCCCTCTGGCGCGTCATCGCCTTCATCATCGGCCCAATAGACAATGTTCGGGAACATGCCGCCGGTACCGACCTGAGAGTGCACACGGCCGAGCGCGTCAAACCTGTAGTAGTAAGACACCCCATTGCGGTCGGTCCACGAATTGATTCTCCCAAGCTCGTCGTAGTGGTACTTTAACGCACCTTCATTGGAATTGATGACACGGATCAATTGCCCGTAAGCATCGTATTCGTAGGAGATTAGTTTCAACGGATCTTCATCCGGGTGGGTTGACGGGTTCGAAACATAAACGTGGGCCACGCGGCCAACAGCTTTATCCCATTCAAGGTCAAGAATTGTGTCATCGCTGCGGCGCATACGCACCATGTGCCCTGTGGCTACATCCCAGGTGCAATCAATCGAGGCCCCAGTATGGTGAACCACACTGGAAAGCCCGATTTCGATTCCAGAATCGATAGTCGCCGCCAAGGATCCACTCGGAATTGTCGCTGCCACATAAGAACCTCCCAGCGAGGGAGATTCATCTTTGACACCGGGGGATGCGATATCCGCACCGTGACCTTCAATTTCGAATAGGCGGAAAGTATAGGTCAATCCGGCCGCAATGTTTCGAATCCGGTATGCACCGTCGGCATAAGAAAGAAGCCATGGGCGTCCATCCGCGCGAACCTCCGAACCGTCGGTAGGTGCCGCCGGGAACGTCAACAGAGCGCCGTCAGGCGACAGCATTAGCACCTCATCAGCGCAAATCTCGAGACGGATGTCCATTGTCGAAACCCAACGAGGGCCAAGAGCACGGCCGAGTTCATGGCTAGTGTTCGCATTACGGTTGATTGCAATCGGCAATGCTCCGTCGATAAAAACATCGGTCCGAAAATCGATCATGTTGCCCGTAGCCATATCAACGGGCTCAAGACCGAAACACACTTCCCTGCCTCTAGTGACTGTGCTGTAGAAATCTTTAGCTATTTTCTCGCCAGCAACACTATTGACCCCGTCGGCAGTCTTCAGTGCGGTCCTGATAGCAGCGGACTTCACCGACGACATTGCTTTAGTCCCCAAGCTCGACGCCTTGTTCAGGCCTTTGGCCGCTGTGGTGCCTAACTTCCCAGCTTTTACGGCTTTGCCTAACACCCCTAGCGGGCCAGCAGTCGCCAGGTCGAAAGCGAATTCACCCCAGCTGACCACACCAGCTGCTGCCAGAAGTCCCTTCAAGCCGACGCCAATGCCGAGCAGTACAGCACCGACAACGGGGCAGATGAACATCGCGATCGCACCGACAATCTGTAGTGCATCCGCGATGAAGCTCAGGATATCCCCGTGTTCGTTCAGCCAATCGCTCACTGCGTCCCATGCGGCTTCCCACGGCTTCGGGTTGTCCTTGAACGCTTTGCGCGACTGCGTATCAATGATGGCAGCTTGTGCCTCAGCATCTGTTCCGAGCATGGTGCGGATACTCTGCGCGGTTGCAAGGTTCCCTTCCCAGACGCCGAGCGCCGCTTGATGTTCTGCGGTCGCCGCCGCCAACGCGGCCGCCGCGGCCGACTTCGACGCTGGATCCGGAGCGGCCGCCAGAGCTGCCTCAGCAGCGTTGACATTAGCAGCGGCAGCATTGACAGCCGCATGACTGCCGCGAGCGGTGGTCTCAAGCGTCGCCATTTCCGCCTTACGCTCACTCAACAATGTCGCATAGCGCGAGATTGCGTCGGCGACACCAACGTGAGCATCACCCGTCACCTGCAGGTTCGCCGGGAAATCACTGTTAACTAGCTCCCTGAACCTGTCGCCCTCTGTCCCCTCAAAGCCGCCATCATTGATCGACCGCATCGCGGAGGCCGCCTCAAGCGCGCTGTCACCGAAGGTACGCCACCGAACGGCAGCTGCCATCAACGTCGATACGCTGCCTCCAATGTGGAAATTATCCGGACGGAAGGTGAAAAACGGCGGCAAACTCGGCACAGGCATTACTCGTAGCGACCTTTCGCAATCAGGACCCGAATCGGGAAGCTAGTTTTACTTAATACGGACTACTCACCAACAAGCGACTGAGAAGCGCGGGAACGAGTCTCAGTCACAGCCGACGTATTCTCGTCGAGGGCCGAACGAACCTGGCCCAGAATCGACTTGATGTTCTGTGCCGCAGAGGTCCACTTTCCGTGAACACCGCGGTAAGTCTCCTGCTCGGAACCTTCCCAACCAGCAGACAATTTTTGGATATCGGATTCCATCTCAGACAGCGTCGACTCAATGCCGTCCATGACACTGTTCAGATCATCAGCGGTCTGCTCCGCATCCTGACGGTTGTACGCATAAACACCCATAATGGCGCTCCTTTAAGAATTAGATCTGGGTATGTGGTGGATTGGGATTAGAGGATCGGACCGTTGTTGAATTCCATGCCAGCGAAACGCTGCTGAAGCATCGACGTCTGCTCTTCCTCGCCAGCCTGGTAGTCCTTACCGGCCTGTTCCACACGGCCAGTCAGCTGTTCAAGCGCATTATTGATATCTTCCATGTTGTCGTGCCACGCATTCGTCATGTTCTCCCATGCGGCTACCGAGGTGCCCTTCCAGGAGTTCTTCAGTGGTTCGATCGCGGAGAGGAACTGACTCGACTGCGTCTTTAGCTGGCTGTGGTTGTCTTGGAGGGAAGAAACGTGGGAAGAAACCGCTGAGTGCTCAACGGACATCTCGTTCGACTGGGACATGGAAATATTCCTTTCTTGAAGCTGTACTGTCTGGACAGATTCGAAGCTGGCTCAACCCAACCGTTGAGATGGTCTAGGTCATGTTGTCCAGCTCCGTTTGGATTTGGGTACGCACCTCACCATTTGCATCTTTGATACTGGTGAGAGCCTTAGAAACATCGTTGAGGATGTCGTTGATTTGTCGAGCAGCTTTCCGCCACTCCCGATTGATGTCGTCGTAGAGTTCCGCTTCAGACCCTTCCCAATCAGGCTTCAGCGCATCTACGTCGTTGTGAATGCTGTCAATAATTCCGCGGATACGATCCATCACCGACAAGATGTCGGCAGAGCCGCCGTCCGCATGAGATGTACGAAACGCGTAAACACCAGCCGACATCTACGCACCATCCCCGGGACGAAGCTGCCCTGCCATCTCGTTGAGGTTGCCGGCCACTTCCGTGTCGAACGTCTCCGCAGTAGAAGCGATCATGCCCGCCGCCTCTCCGAGCACACCGACATTGTCTAGCAACGATTCGCGGGATGCCTTCCAATCACTAAAGAAGCCACTTACCGCTGAAGTGATTTTCGCCCCATGAATATCATCGACACCTTCTGCTCCATCGGCGGCTTTTTCTACAGAGGACACACTCTCGTCCAAAGCCTTGAGCTTTGCGTCAATAGTCTGCAGGTCTGTGATTGGCACCCGCCAGTAATCACTCGGCATGATTGTAAACCCCCTCTCCACGCACCCAGACACGGGACAGCCCCGCTCCAGGCTTCTCCACTTCATTATTCTCTTCCGTCTCGACTCCCTTTTCACGCTCAACAGCGGCGCTGAGGATGGATGCCGAGGCGGAGATTTCAGTGTGGCCCGTCACACTAGCTGCCACCCTAGCAACGATGTCACGTACTTCGCCGCTGACGGATTCACTGGGAGCGGTGGAGGACACCGTCAGCGTCCACGTGCTGGAAGCAATCGGCACGAATGCCTGGTGGTGATAGACCGTTCGCCGCTGGGTAAGCGGTCCAGCTTGCCCCTCGGTGCAAGCAAGCAAAAAGCTTTCACCAGCTCTCGTGCGTTCAACGCTCGTATCGGCTTTGGAACCCACCTGCTTCTGAGCGGAAAGCACACTTGCCGGAACTGGTGCAGAGTCCGCCCAACGAAGAAGTAAAGGAACCACCGAAATCTCCTCGTCGTCTACACCCGGCTGCACAAGGGCCAGCAAAACACCAGCTTTCCTAGCTTGGGTGGCCATGTCTTTCAACGACTGCTGCATCGCACGGCGTTGTGCGCTGCTCAACCGCACCCCCGGAACGAGATCATCGTCGCGAAGCAAATTAGCAATATTCGAATCCATCCGCGATGGATCCAAATCAATGATGCGCCATGTTGTCGGCAGACTGGCCGACCACACAAATGGTGGCCGAGGTGCATTCTCTGGCAGCGCGACTAAAGGCTTGTCATCTGCGACCGCAGGTGCCATCCGTTAACCCTTTCGTTGGAGCTACATACGTTTGAATCTTGTAAGAGCACGTTAGGCTCACCTGAAAGACTGGCTTAAGACACTTTAAGTCTGTTCTTAGGGGCGCGCCACCTGAACCATCTCCACACGGCCCGCTCGATTCACCCATTGTGCACGTCCCGGAGGAAGTTGCTTCAGGAAAATCCGCGGGTAAATCGCCCCTTCTTGGCGGTCGCCGGAAAGCAGCACTCCAGCTGCGCCTGCTTCCCGTATCGCTTGCATGATCGGGTCATACCCGCCGCGAGCCATACCTGTGGAGCGGCGGGCAACAATCATGTGCAACCCCAAGTCAGCTGCCTGATTTATGAACGGAACGATGGGCTTGAGTGGGTTGCTGCTGCCTTCGAAGCTATCGAGATTATCAACGACCAGATAGATCTCCGGGCCTTTCCACCATGTGCGGTTCCGTAGCTGCTCGACCGTTACATCCGGCCCTGGTAGCCGTCGCTCTAATTCTCCTGCTATGCCCTTAGCGAGAGTTTCGCAGCCTTTCCTGGTCCCGGCGAAGCCGCCAAGGAACTCGTCCGGCACCGCTCCCAACAACCCACGGCGCAAATCCCACACTCCGAACATCACATCGCCAGGTTGCTTGTCCTCCAAGATCTCGGAAATGTAAGTCTTCAGTGCGGTAGTCTTTCCGGACTTTGCGTCACCGATTACCAACACGTGTCGCTCATCGCCCTCTGGGTCGAATCGAGCCGGAGACAACGTCGACTCCGCCAACCCCAATCGCACCGGCGGCACAGTCGGGTGCGACGTGCGAATCGATGCCAACGAGACTTCCGCAGGGAGCATACGCACCTTCGGTGCACTTGATTTCGGCCAGGCCTCAGCGATAGTTTCAACGGTCTCCTGAGCCGTTGCCCCCTTGGCGGTAGACCCGCGCCCCAGAACCGGAAGCGCAATCTGGCTGTACAGCCCATCCGCGGTTGCGGCCCTGCCGGTGGGAAGACCCACGAGCCCTTCCGAAACCTTCTTCCCAATCGCAGAGTCGATCGGGTCATTCAACGCGAACTCAAGTCGTGTGCCGATCACAGCTTGCAGCTGCAGGCGAAAATCCGCCCACCGGCCCGTGACAAACACGACGTGAATGCCGTATGCCAAACCACGCTGCGCGATCTCGGAAATTTGATCCGCTAGATCTTCATAATCTTTCCTCAGCGTGGCCCAACCGTCGACGGCGAGCACGATGTCAGCAGCGGGAAGATTCGAAAGCAGCCCCTGCTTGTGCATTCGGCGCATTTCATCGACATCCGAGATTTGATGGGCCGAGAACAGCTGCTCACGCTCGACCATGAAAGCACCGACCTCGGCAACAGTTCGCCGCAATTGATCCTGATCAAACCGGGTCGCCACAGTACCGACATGAGGCAAATCCTCTAAATATGTGAGAGCGGAGCCAGCCATGTCGATGAGATAAAAGTTCACTTCCTGGGGCGTATGGGTAAGCGCCGCTGAGGTGACGAGCGTGCGCAAAGCAGTCGTTTTCCCTGACTGAGGCGCACCCATGATGGCCGCATTGCCACCAGCGCCCGACAGGTCAAGTGTCAATGGGCCCTGCCACTGCTCCATCGGTTTGTCTTTGACGCCCAACGTAAACACCATGTGCCCAGCCGAAGGCGCACTCAAACCGCGGTCAGACGTAGCTGTCACGGAACCTAACGTGTCCACGAGATTCATTTGGGCGGGCGGAGGTGGTAGCCAAATCTGGCGTGTCCTCGGGGCCGCTGGAGCAAGTCGGCTGACAACGACGTCCAAGGTCGTCGGGATCTGACCAGCATCGTCACCGGCAGCTGCCCGTTGCGCCTCACGCTGGTTGTCCAATTGAGTGTTGAATTCAGCTTGACGGCGCGCCAACCATTCCTCGGTGGTGTTTGTCAGGTGCAGCGGCATTGGCACAGGCGGCAACTCGCGCTCATGAGCTTGCTCAATTGCCTCGTATGGTCCAGAAACATACGCCGCCTTGAACCTGTCAAAAATATCCGGGTCCACTTTCAAGTAGCCCGAACCAGGGATCGGCGGCAGCTCGTGCGCGGCGGTTGAGCCGATCGCTGCGCGAGACTCCTGAGCGGAAAACGTACGCAAGCCGATGCGGTACGAAAGGTAGGATTCCAAACCGCGCAGACGTCCTTCTTCCAGTCGCTGAGAAGCCAGCAACAAATGGACACCGATCGAGCGGCCGATACGCCCGATCTGGACGAACAATTCAATGAAGTCTGGTTTAGCTGCGAGCAACTCACCGAACTCGTCAATAACCACAAAAAGCACAGGGAGAGGATCGGTAACCTTGCCCTCGTCTCTGAGCTTGTTGTACTCCCCCACATTGGCCAGGTTGCCGGCTTGCTGTAAAACCCGTTGACGACGCTGGATCTCTCCAAGGATTGAATCGTGCAACCTATCCACAAGGCCGGCTCCATCTTCAAGATTGTCAACGATCGCGGCAGTATGCGGCAATGGCTCGAGCCCTGCGAAAGTGGCACCACCCTTAAAGTCGACCAGAACGAGCGAAAGCTGGTCAGGCGGATGGCAGATCACCTGGGACAAAACAAGCGTGCGCAACACTTCCGATTTGCCTGAACCAGTCGCGCCGACGCACAACCCGTGCGGACCCATACCTGATTTAGCCGACTCCTTGATATCCAACCGCATCGGCTCACCATCAGCGCCAATACCGAAGGGAACGTTCAGAAAGCTCCGTTCTCCGTTTGGAGACCACGCTTGCTCAATGTCGTAGGACGCGAAATTAGCGATCCCGAGCATGTCGTCTAACGCGATCGTGCGCTCCAAAGCCGAGTCAGGCGAGGCATCCTCGACGAGACGAAGCGGTGAAACGCCCCGGGCGACGCTTTCAGCAATAGCAGGGCTAACCTCGTCGAGAGTCCCCTTGTCGCCGCCGTAGAGAACACGTTCCGCATACCCTTTTTCCCCGCTTTCAGGCTCGCGGATTTCACCACGGTCCAGCAACTGCACCTTGAACGAACGGTCTGGCGAAAAAAGCACACGAACATCGACATGCGACGGTTCCAAGTGTTGCACCGAAGAAGTAGCCAACAGGGTCACCCGAGCAGCTTGAAGCGACCGGATCGCCCCAGCCTTGGCACTGATCAGCTTCCCGTGTGGGTGGTCCATATTCACCACCAACACCAGATGCTCACGGTCGAGTTCTGCAAGCTGGTATCTGGAACGTTCCGCCAGTTCCTCTGCACGCTCGTCAAGTTCGGCTAATAATTCCTCACACGTCTCCTCGTCATAGGAGACATTGCGTTTGCCGATCGGGCCGTCGAATGACTCAGGGGAAAGAAGGTGCGGCAGCCACAGTGCCCACTGTCCATCATCATTGTTGCTGAGCGGTAGTCCGAGGTGCAGTCTCACATCGTCAGGTGCGTGGAACACCGCGATCTGAGAAATAATGCTGCGAACAGCTTCAGCAGTGATTTCAGCCGGCCCAACGAGCGAAACGACTCCACGTGCCGGAATCGCGATCGGCAGCCCTTCAATGGTGCTCGTCCTGCGCATCATCCGATCCAAGTGCGCTTGCGAAAGCGGCTCGGCAACCGACATCGGGTCCTTCGCTGGTGGTACATTGATTCCACGGGCCATCGTTCCCACTCCAGTCCCAAGTCGGACAACCAGGAAATCCTCATCACCCCGCCGGCGCTCCCACAAACGGTAAGGGTCACGCGTGACATCCAGCAGCGAGCGTGGATGGGGGTGCCGCGTTAAAGCTTCAACCTGCTGCTTTTGAGCAACCTCACGCACCTCTTCCTCCAGCTCCTGGAGGTGTTCCAGAAAGCGGGTACGTTCCTCCTCCGCCTGGCGGCGCGAGCCAGTTCGCTGGCGAATGAACATGCCAATCGCACCCAAGATCACCGCGACAAACATGACACCGCCGACGACCATTCGGATCGGATTACCCGACGACATCATCATCAGAACCATGCCGGTTCCGCCGACGATGGGCATCATAAGTGTGAGGACGTTAGCCCCACCTGAGCGTGCCCGAATCGTAGGAATCTGAGCCACATCCAGCGGCTTTTCCTGGGGAATAGTTCTGTGTAGACGTGCAGGCCGATGGACAATGCGGGTGCTCATAACCCCGCATTCTAGGTCAGAGCTGCGCAAACGTTCAGCTCAGATATACGCACCTGTCTGACTGTGTAACTATTAAGGGCATGAGTCATCCTTTTGTTCGCGTGAGCGTATTCCACGACGAGCGCCAACTCGATGTTTCGCTCCCTTTATCACGGCCCGCCGTGGATATCGTCGCCGACGTAGTCGATCTGCTGGATCAACATGAAAAGGCACAAAGAACGTCAAGCGGAGCGCCGACCGATGCACAGTCGTCTATCGCCACCGCAGATACTCACACCTGGGTGCTGTCGTTGCCGAAAACCGGCGCCATCAATCCGCACGCCACGTTGGCAGAATTCAACGTTCAAGACGGCGACAAGCTGTACCTCACGCGTCGTGAGGAAGCTGCACACACGCCATTCGTGGATGACGCCTTGGCTGAAGTCCGGAACACAATCGCTACTGCGCAGTGGGGATACTCCGGGGAGGTGCGCTCAAGCGGGGTTTTCGGAGTAGTAGCTGCCGTGCTGACGCTCACCATTCTCACCACCGATGCCAGAATCTGGAACCAATCGCTACCGCTAACGCCTGAAAGTTGGTTCATGCTTGGGGCAGCCTGGATTGCCAGTCTTACGCTTTTTGGGCTCGCTGTGTGGAGACGACACAGCTGGATGCGCTGGCTCGGTTTTGCGATTCCTTACACGACTGCAGCGACGGCGCGGGTTTTCTTCGCTTCCCTGCCTGCGACTGAAGCAGTGCCGTGGTGGGTAACGGTTGTAGCCATAGCCTTTACGCCCGCGGTTTGGGCAGCAGGTCGTCGCGTGGCAGCCGGAGGACTCGCGGGTGTAGTGGCCTGCACAGTCGCTTCGGTGTTCGCGGCTGCTGTGGCAGGTGCTGTCATGGCTGGAGCGAATATCTACGCAGTGTGCGCTTGGGGGGCATGGGTTCCGATCCTAATTCTGCTCATCGCCCCGTCCGTCGGGCTTCGCGCGACTGGGCTTCCAACATTGATCCGTCAGAATGACGCTGGTGACCCCGTGAAACGAGAAGCTATCCGCGCCTATTCTCGGCGTGCCGAAGCAGCCAGCCGAGGAGCTGCCTGGGCTGCAGCTGCACTAGCACTCGGAGTTGTGCTGTGTCTTGCCACGAGCCCGGTGTGGCAACACGGGCTGATCACATTGATGGTGGTCGTTGCGACGGTTCTTCGTCAGAATGGATTCGCGGACGCACGTATCATCACGGTGCTGAATTCGGTGGGAATTCTCGGGGCATCATTGATTGCCGGAGCCTTGGTCCGTTGGGGGCAGGAAGATTGGCAGACGATTACTCGGCCAGATGTGTGGTGGGGTCCCTCTACGACAACCGACCTCTGGGTGTGGATCGCGACGTACGCCACACTCATCGTGACCCTGCTTTTGATGTTGGTGCTGCAGCTTCCGTCGCGTGACGAGGTTCAAAAGGCTCGCAATGCGAGGACGCTCTCGTTCCTCGACGTTATTGTTTGCCTCGCAGTGATTCCACTCATCCTGGCATGCCAGGGTCTCTACCAGTACTATTGGGCGACCACATAAGGCTTTTCAGGCATCTAGTTGTAGAGCCTAGAAAGCAGCTGGTTGTACTGAATCACGGCCGATGCATCATCAGGAACGATAAGCCGGTCGCGCGCGCTCCTGCCCATCCCGGTCGCTGGAAGAGTCAAGGTGTCCTGCGGGTCGGTTTCAGCTGGCTGAGCGCCCACCTTGATCACTGTGACGCGGCCGCTCTGTGCGGGGACAGTGAGGTGGTGGCCGGCTTGGTACAGCCACGGGTGCCCAGGGTGATACTTATCCGTAAGAAGAACCACGTGCGTCGCCATGGCTGTGCCCGCTGCAATCAACTCTCCGCCGCAGGTGAACGGCAGGTCGACGACAACGACCGGCCACCGATGAGACACCCGCTGCACAACGTTCAGCAGAGTCTCCGAAGCTACCGGTTCTGGATTATCAGCGCGAACACTCAGCAGAGGGGTTGCACAAGTTGTGTCCGCGTAGCTCTCAATAGCGGAACGCTTTAGATCACGGCCTGGGAGATGCGCCAAGCTGATCAAGTCTCCGGCCCCACTCGATCCAAGTACACCACGCAAAGGCTGGTTGATTCCATCACCATCGACAGCTACCACGGGCGGCCGTACAGCGGCGCCGAGCACTGCTGAGATTAGAGCCGTAGTGGAGGTAGTGAGCAGCTGCTCACCCAAGGCCGCAACGGCAATGACCATCGGCCTGTCAGTATCACGCGGGGTAGCCCGCTGGGAATGCGCGATAGCTCCTGAGGCCAACAGATTGCGGCAGAGCTCCGCCGGAGAAAACACTGACACCGGCACATCACCGCTTTCGCTAAAGTTCAGATAGACAAGTTGTTCGCTATAACTACCATGAGACTCCAATAGCCTCTCTAAGAATAGCGAGGCTGAACGAAGGAGGGAAACGTGGACCAACACCCCGGCAACGAGCAGTCGCTCCCGTCATGGCTCCAATACGGGCCAAATAGTCAACCTCAACAGCCGCAGCCGCGTCCTTCGGAAAATCCACAGCCGCCTCAACCGGAACAGCCCAGCGCACCGCAACAATACCAGCCGAATTTTGCCCAGCCTTGGCCCTCCCCGACTGATCGGGCCGCCCAAGAACCGCAGCAACACTCGCCAGTACACGAGTCTCCGCAGCGCCATGCTCAGGAGCAGCAGTCTCCGCGTCATTATGCGCCTGAACCACAGCAGGAGGTTCAGCCACAGCAGCCAACTGAGCATTCCCGCACCCCAGAATCACAGCAGGTTCCTCACACGAGGCAAGAGTTCGTCCCTGAATACCAGAATCCGAACCACTCTCCCAAGCCCACGTTCAACCCCCAGCCGCAAGAGTCCCCGCACGTTCACACACCGCCGATCCAGAATCAACAGCCCGATCAGCAGGTACAACTGACACCTCCAACCGCACTCGACCAGTCCAATCTGATCAACCCGGTCAAAGCTCCACCGAAGCAGGGGTGGCGCAAGTTCGTCTATCGCATCACCGGTGGCCGAATCAACCTGGGAGGGTCGAAGCAGGAATTGTCTCAAGAACGCCTCCTCGAGGCCGTGCGCACACCGCTCCACGGCGATTACCGCATCGCTGTTATGAGTTTGAAGGGCGGTGTTGGTAAGACGACGACAACCGTGGCGCTCGGCGGTGTTTTCGCCAAGGAGCGTGGCGACCGTGTGATTGCAGTTGACGCCAACCCAGATCTCGGGACCTTGGCACAACGTGTAGTCGCTCCGGGATCTGCCACAATCAGAGACTTGCTGAACGCAGAGGAAACGAAACGTTACCCGCAAGTTCGTGCATTCACGGACCAGGCACCATCCCGGCTTGAAGTCATCGGATCGGAACGCGATCCCGCAGTATCGGAAGCGTTCAGCGAGGAAGACTATCGTCGCGCAATCGAGATCCTTCAGCACCATTACAATGTCATTCTCACGGACTGTGGCACCGGTTTGATGCATTCTGCAATGGGCGGTGTGCTAGACCTCGCCAACACCCTCGTGCTGGTGACATCGCCTGCGCTTGACGGCGCTCAGTCTGCTTCAGCAACCCTCGATTGGTTGAACCTTCACGGCTACGAACAGCTAGCTGCCAACGCAGTGGTCGTCGTGTCGACCTCTGCGCCCGGAAAGCCGACTGTGGAGCTCAACCAGCTAATCGAACACTTCCGGGCCCGCACCCGCGCAGTGCATGTCATCCCCTATGATCGCCATCTGGCAGAGGGCTCCGCTGTGGACATTGACCGCCTTGCAAAGCCAACACTGCAGGCTTATCAGGAGCTCGCCGCCACAGTGGCACAGGACTTTGGTGCACGGAATAACTCCCATGCCACGCACTAGGTTGACGACGCTGGTTACGGCAGTTGGAGCTGTCATGCTGACCGCCTGCGCCCCACGCCTTGAGCCCCCTGAGCCAGTACGATACGACGAGATCGAAGCGGTATCGGATTGGTCGCGACAGCGCGCGGAGCCGTATGGGATTCCTGAACGACAGTTGCGTGCCTATGCATATGCAGCTTGGCGGGTCGAAGCTGACGAAGACTGCGCTGTCGGCTGGCCGACTATCGCTGCGATCGCGCAAGTAGCGTCAGACCATGGCCGGGCGCAGGAGTCCTCCGTTGACGAGAACGGGATCACAACTAAACCCCTTCGAGGTTTGCGAGTGATGAAGATGCCACCTGTCGTCGTTCCAGATACGGACGGTGGAGCCACCGACGGTGACACGGTCAACGACGTGGCAATAGGCCCAATGCAGATCATGCCATCAAGGTGGGAACAGTACTCAGTAGCCGTAGAGGAAGGGAGAAAACCGAATCCGGATAGCATCGATGATGCTTCGTTAACAGCAGCCCGCCTTCTCTGTTCCGCAGGCAATCCTGCGTCGCCGGAAGGATGGGATGAGGGTGTGAAGCGCTTCTTCTATAGCGCGGAGCAAATAAAGGCCGTACACGCGGTAGCAAGCGAGTTGTCACGATGAAGAACCCACGAAGCTTAACAATTGTGGCCTGTCTAGCCGTCTCGGCTGTAACACTAAATTCGTGCGGAGCGCCCGGCGCCTCGAAAGACGAGGTCCTTGAGCAACAGATTCCGCCGCTCGGCGAACTTCCACCGCTGCCAACAAGCTACTTTCCTCCGCCTCCCACACCGGAGAAAGAAGAGCCCAAAGAAGCACCGCCCTCGCCAGAGGCACCACCAACGCCGCCCACTCCCTCATCGCCGGACCCAGTGACAGTTACCAGTGTCACGGTGGCACCGCCACCGCCTGCTCCGGCGCCAGCGCCCGCACCAGCACCAAATCCAGTCGACGAAGCAATTGACCGGTTCGTCGACAGCCTCCCTAGGTTGTGACGGATCTAAAGGAGAACCTAAACCTATGTCCCACCGCGCTACCCCGGTTCAACCCGATGTCGACGTTGGCTCACCTCAGCCTGCAACGCAACCACCCGCAAAAACGAGCGAACCGACCGCGCCACCTCGAACAGACGGACGCCTAGCTATTCAAGCTGAGAAGCTAAGAATCGACGCCCTGACTCAGGCCGTTCGCTTTGGTTCTTCAAAACCGTCCGTTTCACCGCGGGGAATTGGCATTCTCATTGGCTCTGCCATCATCGGCCTGCTCCTACTCGGAGGCACAGTAGGACTGTCCGCTCTACTGCAATGGTTCATGAACCAATAAAAGCGAGCGCTACGGAACCAGCTCAGGATTTATAGCTTCCACACCCCGCACGACGGGAGTGTCAGGAAGTTTGTGTGTGAGGCTCTGATCTAGAAGGAGTTTCACCGATAATGACTACGGTGTCACCGAAGAAAGGCCATGACCCGGCGAGGGTCAACGAGATCAGCGAGAAGCTGATGGAAAATCCTGAGCTCGCCAGCTTGATCAGCGAGCTGTCAACGTCGGCTGATGATGCCAGCGACCTGGTCAAAGGCCTGTTGCAG